>JBIKUT010000099.1:0-7213 GCA_044347465.1 Ramlibacter sp. | reverse complement strand
CATCGACTTCGAAAAGAGGATGGCCGACGAGGGCGCGAAGTTCTCCCGTCTGCCGGCAGACGAGCGCCGCAAGTGGGCGATGACCATGCCCAATATCGCGAAGAATTGGGTCGACACCAATGCCAAGCGTTCCGTTCCCGCCCAAGCGGTCCTGAGCGCCTACATGAAAAAGATGCGCGAGAACAACGTTCAACTGGTGCGTGACTGGGAACGTAACTGAGACCCCGGATGACGTTGCCCACCGCTTCGACCAGCTTGCTGGCCCGGGTCTTTGCCCGGGTCCTTCAAATCCTAAGTTCACTGGGTACGGCATGGATCTTCATCCTGATGCTGGTGATCACGGTCGATGTGGTGGGGCGAACGGCTTTCACGCGCCCCTTGCCGGGGGTGCCGGAGCTGGTGTCGATCTCCATCGTGGCCATCGTCTTTCTCTCTTTGCCGCAGGCGCTGCGGTCTGGCCGGATCACCCGCGTGGAGTCGCTCAGTGACTTCATCAGCCGCAAACTGCCGCGCGTGGGGCATGCCTTGATGGCTTTTTATTCGGTCCTGGGCATCGCCCTGTTCTGCGCCTTGTTCGTGGCGAGCCGCCCCATGTTCGTCAAGGCCTGGGTCACCAACGATTACGTGGGCGTCGAGGGCTACATCACTTACCCGCAGTGGCCGGTTCGCCTGATCATCCTGATCGGGTGTGTCGGGTGCATCGTCCAGTACGCACTCATGGCGATCGACCACGTGCGGCAGGCTTCGGGCCCTGCAGGGGCACCTTCCACAAGCGAAGGCCAGGCATGACCAGCTTTCAAATCGCGCTCCTTTCGCTGGCTGCGATCTTGGTCCTGGTGTATGGCGGGCTGCATGTGCCCGTCGCTTTTTGTCTCGTCTCGCTGGTGGGCATCTGGGCGATCAAGGGCAACCTGGACCAGGCCCTCTCTCTGCTCGGGATGGCCGCCAATGATGCGGTCGCCAGTTATGACTTTGGCGTCATCCCGCTTTTTGTCTTGATGGGGTTGTTGGTCAGCGTTGCAGACCTCGGGCGTGATGCGTTCGTGTCTGCCAACATCTTGCTGGGGCGGATCCGCGGTGGCCTGGGCATTGCGACGGTGGGCGCCAATGCGATTTTTGCGGCGGTGACGGGCGTGTCGATCGCGTCCGCCGCCGTGTTCACCAAGGTGGCGGTGCCCGAGATGATTCGTCTGGGCTATCGCCCCCGCTTCGCGGTCGGTGTGGTCGCGGGCAGTTCGGTCCTGGGCATGCTGATTCCTCCGAGCTTGCTGTTGATCGTCTACGGCTTGCTCTCGCAGCAGTCCATCGGCGATCTGTTCCTGGCCGGCATCATCCCGGGCCTGGCGCTGGCCCTCATCTTCATTGTGATGATCGTCGGGTTCGCGGTGTTTCGCCCGGGGATGGTGTACGACAAGGGCGTCGTGGCGCAGGAGCCCGAAGCGGTCGGGTCGATCGGGTATGCGCTGGTGCTCTTGGCGCCCCTGGTCTTGCTGGCGGTCGGCGTGATCGGCGGCATTTACGCGGGGTGGTTCACCGCCACGGAATCCGGTGCCATCGGTGCCCTGGGCGCGTTTGTCATTGCGGCCCTGCGTCGCAGGCTCACTTGGGCCGGCGTGTGGAAGGTCCTGGTGGAGACGGGCCAGGTGACGGTGGTGATTCTTTTCGTGATCATCGCCGCCAACATCTACACGCGTCTGATTGCGCTGTCGGGGCTGGCGGGCGTTCTCAGTGATGCCGTGACGGCGGCCAATCTGGGCGCGTTCGGCTTGATGTTGATCTACACGGTGATCGTGCTGCTTCTGGGCACCATCCTGGACGGCGTGTCGATCATGTTGATCATGGTGCCGATGTTCCTGCCCCTGCTGGCCCCCTTCAACGTGGATCTGATTTGGTTCGGCATCATGACCGTCCTGGCCGTGGAAGTCGGACTGTTGACGCCGCCGTTCGGGCTGTCCGTGTTCGTGATCAAGGGTACGCTGGACGATCCTCGCATCACCATAGGCGAGATTTTCCGCGGGGCCGCTCCGTTCGCGCTGGCGATGGTCTTTCTACTCGCGGTTATTGCCCTCTTCCCGCAGATCGCCACGATCTTGGTGAAGTAGCCGGCGCTTATTCCAGCCGCAAATTGATCCGGCGCGCCACCTCGCCCCACTTGTTGGAGTCCTGGGTCAAACGCGTGACCGTATCGGCCGGCGACTCGGCCACCACCACCTGATCGCTCGTGCGCAGTTTCTCCACCACATCGGGTGACTTCAGTGCCGCCGACATCGCCGCGTGCATGGCCTGCACCACCGGCGCGGGCGTGCCCCTGGGCGCGAACAGCACCAGCGAATACGTCGAATCGAAACTGGGATAGCCCGACTCCGCCACCGTCGGCACTTCCGGCAGCAGCGCGGAGCGGCGGTTGCCCGACACGGCCAGCGCCACGAGTTTGCCGCCACGCACATGGGGCAGCACCGTGGGCCCGGCGAGGAAGCCGCAATCGACCTGGCCCCCGATCACGTCCTGCATCGCCGGGGCCGGGCCCTTGTACGGGATATGCAGCATCTGGATGCCCGCGGCCGTCTTGAATTGCTCGGTGCTCAGGTGCCCGGGCGATCCGGCACCGCCCGAGGCGTAGCTCACTTGCTTTTCTTTCGCACGGCGCACCAGATCGGCCACGGTCTTCACGCCCAGCGCGGGGTTGCACACCAGTGTCTGGCTAAAGGCGCTGGCGCGCATCACGGGCTGCAGGTCGCCGGTCTTGAAGGCCAGCTTCTCATAGACATGCGGGTTCACCGTGAACAGCGTGTCGGTGGTGAACAGCCAGGTGTAGCCATCGGGTGCGGCGCGCGCCACTTCCGCCGCGCCCAGGTTGCCCGCGGCGCCGGGCTTGTTCTCCAACACCAGCGGTTGCTTGAGCGTCGCCTGCATTTTTTCCATCGCGCTGCGAAGCACGATTTCGCTCGGGCCGCCCGGGGGCAGCGGCACGATGAACTTCACGGCCCTCTCAGGCCAAGCCTGGGCGTATGCGCTCAGGCTAGTGGCCAGTGCGCTCGTGGCCAGCAGGGTTTTGATCAGGCGGGTGTGAGTGGAGGTCATGGGGTGTCGTGTGCAAATGGCGATCGAAACGATCACATCGAAAAAATCTTGCCCGGGTTCATGATGTTCTTCGGATCCAGCGCGCGCTTGATCGTGCGCATCATGTCGACTGCGCCAGCGCCCGCTTCATCCACCAAGAATCCCATCTTGTGCAGGCCCACGCCGTGCTCGCCGGTGCAGGTGCCGCCCAGTCGCAGCGCGCGCGCCACCAGCTGGTGATTGAGCGTCTCGGCCAGCTCGGTCTCTTTCGGGTCGTTCGGATCGAGCAGATAACCAAAGTGGAAATTGCCGTCACCCACGTGGCCCACGAGGAAATAGGGGATGCCACTTTCATCGGCTTCTTTCACCGAATCGAGCAGGCAATCGGCCAGGCGCGAGATCGGCACGCAGGTGTCGGTGGACAGGCAGCGGCAACCCGGGCGCGACTGCACTGCCGCGAAGTAGGCGTTGTGACGCGCCGTCCACAGGCGGGTGCGCTCCTCGGGCGTGACCGCCCATTCAAAGGCATTGCCGCCGAACTCGCTCGCGATTTCCTGCACCGCTTGCGCCTGCTCCTGCACGCTCGCGGGCGAGCCATGAAACTCCATCAGCAGCATCGGCTCTTCGCGCAGATTCAGTTTGCTGTGCGCATTGACCACGCGCACCGAGTTGTGATCGATCAATTCCACGCGCGCGATCGGGATGCCCATTTGAATGATCTGAATCGTGGTGCGCACCGCGGCCTCGATGCTCGGAAACGAGCAGATCGCTGCCGAGATCGCCTCAGGGATCGGGTACAGGCGCAGCGTCACCTCGGTGATCACACCCAGCGTGCCCTCGCTGCCCACGAACAGACGCGTGAGGTCATAGCCCGCCGACGATTTCTTGGCGCGTGTGCCGGTGCGAATCACTTCGCCGCTGGCGGTCACCACCTCCAGGGCCAGCACGTTCTCACGCATCGTTCCATAGCGAACGGCGTTGGTGCCGCTGGCGCGCGTGGCGCTCATGCCGCCGATCGAAGCGTCTGCACCCGGATCGATCGGGAAGAACAGGCCCGTGCTCTTGATTTCTTCATTGAGCTGCTTGCGCGTCACACCCGGCTGCACGGTCACCGTGAGGTCTTCGGGGTTGACGGCCACCACCTGGTTCATACGGGCCACATCGATGCTGATGCCGCCTTGCACCGCCAGCAGGTGGCCTTCGAGGGACGAGCCCACGCCAAACGGAATCACCGGCACCGCGTACTGCGAGGCCAGGGCCACCGCATCGGACACGTCCTGGGTGCTCTGGGCAAACACCACGGCGGCCGGCGGCGGCGCGCTCAAGGGCGATTCGTCGCGCCCGTGCTGCTCGCGCACGACCAGGGCGGTGGAACACTGGTCGCCAAACCGAGTTTTCAGCGCCTCGATCAGGGCGGCGGGCACCTCGCGCGGGGTCTGGGGGGCCAGGTGGGTCAGGGTGGAGGGAGCGTTCATGGGGTACTTCTCGGACAACTGGCAGCCAGTGTACGCAACCGTAATAGGGTCGTCTGCGGGGGTTTTCGCGCCCGTCTTGCACAATGGCGGCTTCATTTCGCATCGACAACCACCGGAGACCCCATGGGCAAGCGCCTCACCCAGATTGCCACCCGCACCGGCGACGACGGCACCACCGGGCTGGGAGACAACACCCGCGTCCCCAAGCACCACCTGCGCGTGCAGGCCATGGGCGACGTGGACGAGCTCAACTCCCACATCGGCCTGCTGCTGTGCGAGCCCCTGCCCAAGGCCGTGCGCGAGCTGCTGGTCGACATCCAGCACCAGCTGTACAACCTGGGCGGCGAGCTGTCCATTCCGGGTTTCGAGCTGCTGGGGGTGGACGCCATCCTCACCCTGGACCAGGCCCTGGAATCGCACAACGCCGCGCTGCCCAAGCTGGAAGAGTTCATCCTCCCGGCCGGCACCCGCCCGGCGGCCCAGGCCCATGTCTGCCGCACGGTGGCCCGCCGGGCGGAGCGGGCGGTGACCGCCCTGGGCGCGCAGGAAACGCTGCGCGACATGCCCCGCCAGTACCTCAACCGCCTGTCCGACCTGATGTTCGTCCTGGCGCGGGTGCTCAACCGGATGAACGGCGGGGACGACGTCTACTGGAAGAGCCGCCGCATGACCGGGGCGGACGGCACCGAGTTGGGCTGATCACCCGCGCGCCGGGCCCGAGGGGGTGGCGCCCTGGCGGCGGCAGGCGTCGCTGCAGTACTTCACCTCGTCCCAATTGCGCTCCCAGCGCTTGCGCCAGGTCATGGGACGGCCGCAGGCCACGCAGAGTTTGCTGGGCAGGGACTGCTTATTGCCCTTGAAGCCACGGGGAGGGGATGCCATCCGGGGATTATGGCGAGCAGGCCCGGGTTTGCGGACTTCGCGCGGCGCCGGGGGCCAATATTGGCAAGTAAGCTGTTGTTTTTAATGATATTTCGCCGTAAAATTGCTTTTTCAATAAAAATACCGAAAAGAGCCCGCCATGCTTGAGCGACCGGCAGACGCCATGCGGCAGTACATCGATGCCGTTGCCGCCTTCGAGGCTTGGGAGGAGGCGCTCAAGGAAGCCGAGCAGGTCCGTGGTGGCATGTACTGGCACAAGGGGTCGGGTGCCGGTTACCTGGTTCGTACGAGCCCCGCAGGAAGCGAAAAGAGCCTAGGCCCCCGCTCTGCACAGACCGAGGCCCTGTACGAGGCCTTCCAACGTCGCAAGGAGCGGGCGCAAGTTCGGCTTACCGGCTTGAAAGCGGCCGTTGCGAAGCACAAGCGCATGAACCGCGCGCTAGGTGTCGGTCGGGTGGCGCCTCTCATCGTCCAGATCCTGCGGCGTCTGTCCGAGGCCCGGTTAGGCGAGCACTTTCGCGTCGTCGGCACGCATGCCTTGTACGCTTACGAGTCCGTCGCCGGCGTGGCCTTTGACAATGAAGCGGTCGCCACCCGAGACATCGATCTGCTCTGGGACGTGCGTCGCCGCATGGCTTTCGCGACGGCCTTGAGCCGCGTGGACAGTTCGATGCTCGGTGTGCTGCGCAAGGTCGACACCACCTTCAAGGTGCGCAACGCTCAGAAGTACACGGCGGTGAACCAGGACGGCTTTGAGGTCGACATCATTCGCCGCATGAAGCAGGAGGATGATCCGCATCCGATTCGCCTGAGTGACGACGAAGACGACTTCTGGGCCGCGCAAGCCCCTCGCGCCCAGGAGCTGCTCGACGCGCCCAGCTTCTCCGCCGTCATCGTGGCCACCGACGGCGACATGGCGCGCATGAACACACTGGACCCGATCGCCTTTGCCCGCTTCAAGCGATGGATGAGCGAATTACAGGATCGCGATCCGCTCAAGCGTCGACGCGATGCCTTGCAAGCCCAGTTGGTCGAGGCCGTCGTACGAGACTATTTGCCTCATCTCACCCCCGCTTGCGATTGACCAACACGATGCCCGCGGCCACGCCGACCAGCGCCAGCACCAGTTGCACGGTCAGCGGCTCGTTGAGCAGCATCACGCCGAACACCAGCGCGAACACCGGCGTGAGGAAGGTGAAGGACGACAGCTGCGTCGCGGGATAAACGCGTAGCAGCCCCATCCACACCAGGAAGCTGGCGAAGGCTCCCACCACCGCCTGCAGGGCGATCGAGCCCCAAGCCAGCGCCGAATACGACAGCGACCAGGTCTCCCCCAGCGCCAGCGACAGGCAGGGCGCAACCGCAGCGGTCACCGCCACTTGATAGAACAGGGTCTTCTCCGCGCTCGCGGTGGCCAGTCGGCTGCTGCGGATCACCAGCGTGGTCAAACCCCACAGCACACCGCCCATCAGCGCCAAGGCATCCCCGCGCAGTTGTCTGGGCAAAGCGGGCTGTCCCCAGAACCCTTCGCTAAAGGCCAAGGCCACCGCTGCAAACGCGATCACCAGCCCCGCCCACTGCACGCCCCGCAAGCGTTCGGTCGGCACCAGGCGCGGCAGCAGCAAGGCCACCACAAAAGGCGAGCAATAGAGAAACACCGTCAGCCGCGAGGCGCTCGTGTCCTGCAGGCCCAGATAGATGCAGCTGAACTCGCCCGCAAACAACAGACCCGCCAGCAGGCCCCCGCGCAACGTGCCATCGCGCGCAAACAGCGGCACCCCGCGCAGCACGCACCA
>JBIKUT010000001.1:0-23494 GCA_044347465.1 Ramlibacter sp. | reverse complement strand
AGATTCGCTGCGCGTGGGCGGCTTGCCCCTGGGCCTGGCCCATGACGTCAAGGTGGTGCGGCCCGTGCGCAAGGGCCAGTCGCTCACCTGGGACGATGTGCAGGTCGATACCGGCACCCGCGCCTACGCGATTCGGCGCGAACTTGAAAAGCAGGTGCGGCCGGCTTCGAACGCGTCGGTGGGGTGATCCGCGCCTTGTTGATAATCAGGCGTCGCCTCGAGGCCTGATCCATGAAAAGAGTTCATTTCCTGTGTGTGGTCCTGACCTGCCTGCTCGCAGGTTGCGCGCAAATGGGCCCGCGCAATGCCAGCGGCGAGCAGGTGGTCGATTGGATGGCCACCTTTCGCAGCGGCGATCTGCGACTGACCTGCGACACCGCGTGTTCGGGCGCATGGGGTGCGAACCGACGTGTCGTCAAGGGCTATTACGACGCGCAATCCTGGAATGACGTGGTGCGTGCCATCGCGTTGGTGGGCATGCGCGTGGACAGTGGCTACTTCTATCTGGGCCGGGCGGCCGAGGCCACCCGCCACACCGAGGCGGCGCGGACCTATTACCGACTGGCGCTGGCCACCACTTTCAAGTGCGCCGGACTGATCAACAACTGCGACGGTATCGACGTGCCGCGCGAGGCCGCGGCGGGACTGACCCGGCTGGCGCGTGCGACCTCTGTCGATGCACCGGCTCGACCAGTTGAAGTGCCGACCCGCTTGCGACCTGAGAATCGGCCCAAGGAAGAACCGCTGCCTCGCTGACCCCGCGCGGTCAGATCAGCGGCGGCTCCACGCGCCCTCTGTGGGCGGGCGGCTCAAACAAGTTGACGACTCGCCGGTACTCAGTGGGCGTGATGCCCAGGTGCTGGCGAAAGAAGCGCGCAAAGTGTCCCGGCGCCGAGAAGCCCAGGTCTAGCGCCACGTCAGAAACCGGCTCGGTACCTAGGCTCAGTCGTCGCACGGCCGTCTCAAAGCGCAATACGTTGGCGTAGACCAGCGGCGTCACTTGTGTGTCGCGCTGAAAGAGGGAAAAGAAGTGGGCGCGCGATAGGCCACTGCGCGCGGCCAAGGCATCGACATCCAGTTCGCGGGAGAGGTCGTCCCGCATCAAGGCGATCGCCTGGCGAATCCGTGGATCCATCGCTGCGGGCGGGCGCATGCGCAGAAGTCCAGCCAGGTCGCGTGGGCCCGTGAAGCTGGAGATGACGGCGATGATGAGATTAAATAGCAGCTCTTCCATCCGCGTGGGAGATACCTCGTCGCCCCACCACATCTCAAGCACGAACTCTTCGACGATTCGCTGCGTCGCCGAGGTGATGGGCACGCATTTGCGCGGAAAAAACCGAGGATGAGCGGTGACGGCCAGCGAGCGCTGCAACTCAGCTAGCCAGGCGGGCTCAATGTAGAGCGCAAGGATGAGTGTCCGATCGTCCGGCGGAGCATCATGGATGTAGGCATGGTGTTCCCAGGCGTTTACGAGTACCGCGGTATCGGCCCGTAAAGGCGCTCGCTCACCCCGCACGACGAAGGCGCTGTCTGCGCCACCCGCTTTGAGCAGGATGTGGCAGTGATGATGTGCGTGCCCGACCAGCGGCGCGTCCATGTCGAGTAAAGCGACACGGCCGAACCGACCCTGGTAAATCTTGATGGCGGTAGACACGGACAAGATTCTGGAGTGATTACCGAGCCCACCGCAACGGGGTACTCCCGGGGCCGCTGGCAGGGTCCCCGGCCGCCCCGGTTTGCCCGGTCACACGCTTAACTGCCTAACCAGTGCCGCCCGGTCGTCCGTCTGGTCGCCGCGGCCCTCCAGTACCACCGCACCGCGCTCCAAGGCGTAAAAGCGATCGACCAGATCCAGGGCCCGGTGCAGGTTTTGCTCGACCAGCAGGATCGGGACCCCGTCGCGGCGCAGTCCGTCGATGAGCTTGAAAATCTCCTCGACGATCATCGGTGCCAAGCCCTCGGTTGGCTCGTCGATGAGCAGCAGCCTGGGTTGGCCAGCCAGTACGCGTGCCATGGCCAGCATCTGCTGCTCCCCGCCTGAGAGCGTGGTGCCCATCTGGGTGCGGCGCTCGCCCAGCCGCGGAAATTGCGTGTACAGGTGCTCGAGCTTGCGCCGACGTTCGCTGCGGCTGATGCCTGGCGTCTGCATGAATCCGAGTACAAGGTTTTCTTCGACGGTCAGACCCGGAAAGATGCGCCGGTCCTCGGGTACGAAGCCGATGCCCCTGCGGCAGATGACCTCCGAGGCTGCGCCGCCGATGGATTGCCCGTCAAACTGTAGCTTCCCGGCGCTGGGCGCGACCCAGCCGGCGATGGTCTTCATGACAGTGGTTTTGCCCACCCCGTTGCGCCCGAAAAGGCCCACCACTTCGCCAGCGTTCACCCTCAGGGTCACCCCTTGCAGGACGTGACTCAGACCATAGTGGGTGTGCACACCCTGCAACTCAAGCATGCTGCACCTCCTGGCCAAAGTAGGCGGCTTGCACTGCTGGATCCGCCCGGACGACATCGGGGTGGCCCTGCGACAGCTTGGCACCCTGGTGCATCACCACCACGTGGTCGGACAATTTCATCACCAGATCCACGTCATGCTCGACGATGAGGATGCTCAGTCCGTCCTGGACCAGGCTGCGAATCAGTTGAGCCGTGTCTTCGGTGTCGGCATGGCTCATGCCCTGGGTGGGCTCGTCCAGCAGCAGCAGCCGCGGGCGCGAGGCAAGCGCCATGGCGATTTCCAGGCGTCTCTGCTGGCCGTGGCTGAGAAAACCCGCCAGTTCGTCAGCGTCTGCTGCCAGCTCAAATTGGGCGATCAGTTCGTCGACGCGTTGCATTGCGCTGCGGCTGGTGCGTACATGGCGCAAGCCACGCCACCAGGGACCCGGCTCGACAAACTGCGCCGCCAGACGCAGGTTCTCGCGCACAGGCAGTTCAAAGAACAGGTTGGTGATTTGGAAGCTGCGCGCCAGCCCCGCCGCCAGCAACCTTTGGGGTGGCTGCCCCGTGATGTCTTGGCCGTCGAGCATGACCTGCCCCGTCAGCGGGCGCAGGGACCCGCTGATTAGATTGAACAGCGTGCTTTTGCCGGCGCCGTTGGGGCCGATCACGGCCGTGATGGCGCCACGACGGGCCTCAAAGCTCACATCATCGACCGCCTGGAGGGCTCCAAAGCGCACGCCCAGGTTTCGCGTTTGAAGGAGGACGTCGGTGCTCATATGCGATCCTTTGCGCCGCGCCGGTCGAGTCGCGCTTGCAGCCAGGGGGCCAGGCCACCGACCAGACCGCGCGGGGCCATGATCACTACGGCCACGAACAGCAGACCAATGGCGATGTGGTGATGCTCGGTCCAGCTGCCGACCACCGAGCGCAGACCTGTGAGCAGGCTCGAACCCAGCAGCGGTCCGATCAGGGTGCCGGTGCCGCCGACGATGACGTTGATCACCGCGTTGCCCGAGACCTGGAAGAACATCAGCTCGGGGCTGACAAAGCCACGCAGCATCGGGTAGAGCGCCCCGCTGGCCCCCGCAATCATCGCCGCCAGAACGAAGACCGCGAGCTTGACGCGCCACGGGTCCACGCCGATGAAGGCCAGCCGCTGCTCGTTGCCGCGCACCGCCGCCAGCTGGCGACCGAAGGGGGTGTCCATCAGAAGGGACAGCAGTGCCCAGACGATAAAGATGAGCGTCAGCACGAGGAGGAAAAACCCCAGGGGCACTGCAGAGGTCAGCCCGCCGCCCACCTGCGCCGCCGGGACGCCGATGAGGCCGTCGCTCGCGCCGAGCTCGCGCGTGTTGTAGATCACCTTGCTGACCACCTGTGCGAGGCCAAAGCTGATGAGTGCGAAATACACCCCTTTGCTGCGGATGGCGATCAACCCACCGAGCAGACCCGCCAGAGCCGAAGCTCCGATGGCAACACCCAGGGCCAGCCAGAAGGAGGCGTCCCAGTGTTTGAGCACCAGCGCCGATACGTAGGCCCCGAGCCCGAAGAACAGCGCCTGCCCCAAGGGCAGCAAGCCGGTGCGACCGAGCAGCAGATCGACGCTGAGCGCCAGCCCGCCGTAGATTAAGGCCTCGGTGGCCAGGCGCAGGAAAAATACGTCGCCGACCGCCCAGGCGATCAGCCCGAAGGCCAGCGCCGAGACGAAGAAGACGGCCGCGATCCAACGCAGCGCGTCGTTAGGTCGGCTGCCTGTTGCCGAGGCCGGGGCGACGCGCGCCAAAGCAGACTCAAGCATGACCGAGCCTCCCAAACAAGCCCTGCGGTCGCCAGACGAGCACGAGCACCATGATTCCAAACAGCAGCGGATCGCTCCAGACGGGGCTGATCCACAAGCTGCTGATCGATTGCACCTGGGTGAGCACCAGTCCGGCCAGCACGGCGCCCTTGATGGAGCCCATGCCGCCGATGATCACTACGCTGAAGGCGATGAACACGAAGTCTCGCCCCATGGTCGGGAACACCGAGTACATCGGTGCTAGCAAGACCCCCGCGAGTGCGGCCAACGCCACGCCAAAGGCGAAGGTGGCGGCATACACCTTGTGAACCGGTACGCCCAGGCTGGCGGTCATGTGACGGTCGAAGGCGGCCGCGCGCACCATCGCCCCCAAAGGGGTGCGGAACACCAGCAGCCACACCGCCGCGATGACGGCGCCGCCAAACAGCATCACGAACAGGCGGTAGTGAGGAAAGAACAACCCGAGCATCTCGGTCGCGCCCTGGATGGGCGCCTCCAGACGCAGCGGGTTGGCACCGAACACGATCTTGAGCGCGTCCTCCATCACCACGCCCAGGCCGAAGGTGAGCAGCAAGGTCAGCGTATGCCGATCCTTGCTGTGAAAAACGCGCTGGACCAGCGTGCGCTCACTGAGGTAGCCGACCAAAGCCAGAAGCACAGGCGTCACCAGCAGCGCCAGCCAGAACGACAGGCCCATGCCGATCAGTGCGACGGCCACAAAGGCGCCCAGCGCATAGAACTCGCCATGGGCCATGTTGATGACATCCAGCAGACCAAAGATGATGGTCAGCCCCAAAGCCATCAGAACTACGGCCACCCCGATGGAGAGACCGTTGATGACCTGGGGTGCCAGGACGAACTGAAGCCAGTCCACGCGTATTTCCTTGACGTGAGTTGGAGGATCAGAACCGGGTGCAGGCGTCCGGGCCAATGGCCGCCGCTGCGCTCACCCTGCCCACGATCTCGAACTTGCCGCTGTTGACGCGAACCGCGTACATGTCCTGCATGGCCTGGTGGTCGCCAGCGCGGATAGTCTTGACGCCTTGCGGAGTCGACCAGCTCATGCCGCGCATGGCCTCGCGCACCCTGTCGGTCTCGGTGCTTCGGGCTTTCTCGACCGCGGCCTTGTAGAGGTACAGCACGCCGTAGCTGTCGGTGCCATACAAGTCGGGCAGCGCTTTGTTGGCGGCCTCGAAGGCGGTGACGAATCGCTTGTTCTCGGGCGAATCGATCAGCGGCGAGTAACCCACGCCCGTCACGAAGCCGTCCGCGTTGCGACCGATGGCGGCCAGGTTCTGGCTGGTCACAGTGCCGCTGGCACCGACCACCTGCACGTTGCGGCTGACACCAAACTCCGCCATTTGGTTGAACAGACGCACGGTGTCATTCCCCGCCACCGAGGTGTAGATCACGGTCGGGCGTGAGCTGCGGATCTGACCGAAGTAAGGTGAGTAGTCCTTGTTGTCCAGCGGTGCGAAGACCTCGCCGGCCGACTTGGCGCCCTTGCCCTCGGCTGCGGATTTGAATGCCGCCACGGTGCTGCGACCCATTTCATAGTCGGGGCCCAGGTAGAAGACGTTGGCATTGGGTCGGGTGGTGGCCATCCAGTCGGCCAGGGCGGCCGATTGCATGCCGGCGCGGGCATTGACGCGGAATACATTGGGCGAGCACTTGTCACCGGTGATGGAATCGGCGAAGGACACGGTCGTCGCCATGAGCTTGCCGTTGCGCTCGGCCACCTGTCCCACGGCGAGCGTCGAGCCGCTGTTGACCGTACCGGTCAGGAAGTCGACCTTGGACACTTGGAAGAGTTTTTCCGCCTTCTGCACGGCGACCGCCGGGTTGGCTTCCTCGTCCTCATAGATCAGCTCTAACTGACGCCCGGCTACGCCACCAGCCGCATTGATCTCGCGGGCGGCCAAGTCCAGGCCCCAGCGTACCTGCTGGCCGATGCCGGCGTAAGTCCCCGATAGCGGCGTGACCACGCCGATGCGAATCGGCGTAGATTGCGCGAACGCTGCGGCGGCTGCAAGGGTGGTGAGGGTGGCAATAAAAACAGTTTTCATGGTCAGAGTCTCCTTTTGAGTCATAGGCCGCCGTTTCACGGGCGGAGTGGGGGGAACAGGGTGCGCAAAAAGGGCGCGTTCAGCGCCCTGTGAAGTGAGGCTTGCGTTTGGCATGAAAAGCCGTCACACCCTCACGGAAGTCGTCGCTGCTGCGAAGCCGTGAATAGCAGTGACCTTCCAATTCGATGGCAATCGACAGCGGGGAGTCCTCGGTGTCATTGAGTAGTTTTTTGGCGGTGCGCTGCGCCAGGGGTGACAGGCTGCACAACTCGGCCACCAGTGCATCGACGGTCTGCGGTAGCTCGGCGTCGGGGACGCACTCGGTGACAACGCCCCAGTCGTAGGCCTGCCGGCCCGTGATACGGCGTGAGCGCATCACTATGTCTTTGGTGCGAGTGATGCCCACCATTTTTTGCAGACGGGCGCTGCCCCCCGATCCAGGGATCTGCCCCAGCTTCTGCTCGGGCAGTGCATACAGCGCACTCTCTCCTGCCAAGCGGAAGTCGCAGGCCAACGTCAACTCGAAGCCCACGCCAAAACAGTAGCCACGCGCAACGGCAATGACGGGTTTGCTGCAGCGCGCCGGGGAGGCGACGTTCCAGGCCAGGGCGCTGACCTTCTCCGGCGACGCTTCCAGAAATCCCTTGATATCGCCCCCACTGGAGAAATGCTCGCCGGCGCCGCGCAGCACGATGACGCGGACACGGTCATCGGCGTCCAACGCCTCGAAGGTGATGCGCAGTTGTTCGCGTGCCAGCATGCTCACCACGTTCAGCGGCGGTCGATCGAGCACGATGTCGGCGCGGTGCTGCTCGGCCAGGATCTCGACGCGAAAGCCATCCAGTGCGTCGGGCAGTGTGGTCGCGGGGTGGGCAAGGGCGCTCAGGGTCATGGCAAGGTCTTTCTCGGGTTCATTCGGGTTGGATGGTTTCGGCGGGTTGTGAGGGTGCGAGCTCGTAGTCGCCCGACTGCAGCAGGCGGCGAAGGACCTTGCCCACCGGGCTTTTGGGAATCTCGCGTACGAACACGTAGTCGCGCGGGCGTTTGAAATTGACCAGGTCACTGCGACGGCAGTGCGCATCCAGGCTCTGCGCATCGACCGGTCCGTGCGCCTTGACGAAGGCCACCACCTTTTGGCCCCAGCGCTCGTCCTTCAGGCCCGCCACCGCCACCTCGTCGACCCCAGGGTGCAGGGAGAGCACCGATTCGATGTCGACCGGAGAGATGTTCTCGCCGCCGCTGATGATCATGTCGTCGACGCGGCCCGTGACGAACAGATCGCCGTCGGCATCGACGTAGCCGGTGTCTCCGGTGAAGTACCAGCCCGCGTGCAGGCTCTTGGCATCCGCATCGGGACGACGGTGGTAGCCCTCGAAGGCCTCGTCGCTGGTGAGCTCCGCGATGATCTGGCCCTCTTGCATCGAGTCGGTCACTGCATCCGGATTGTGCTGATTGAGTGCGACGACGCGTAGGCGGGTGTTGAAGCCCGCCCGGCCTGCCGAGCCTGGCTTGAGCGTGGCCTGCTGGTTGATCGAGAAGGTATAGATCTCGGAGCTGCCGTAATGATTGACAAAGAGCTCCGGATCAAAGGCGGCCTGCAGCCGCTGCAGCAGGGCGTCGTGCATGGGGGCACCCGCGAAACCGAGCTTGCGCACGCTGGCGACATCGCTGCGCTTGAAACTCGGGTGCGACAACAGGTCGTGGTAGAGGGTGGGCACCAGATACAGGTGACTCACGCCCTGGTCGCGAATCAGCTGCAGGGCGCGTTGGGCCTCAAAGCGCGGCATACAGACAAAGCGGCCGTCGATCAACGCAATGGCCAGCAGCGACCGGACACCCATCGTGTGATACAGCGGCATCACACCCAGCGTGCATTCCCCCACCGCATAGCGGTTCTGTGCTACATGGGCGAGAGCCGCGGCACGTTCGGCGCGATGTCGGCGAGGTACACCCTTGGGCTTACCGGTGGTGCCGCTGGTGTAGAGCATCAGCGACCCGTCGTCCGCACCGGCCAGCGGCAGCGGATCGACTGGCTGGTTCATCCAGTGATCAAAGCGGTGGACGGTGGCGTTACCAGGGGCTGCGCCGTCCATGACGATACGAGCGATCCGCGGCGCCTCGGTACTGGCGGTTACGGCGGCATCGGTGATCGGTTCCCAGACGATGGCGCGGGCTTGGGCGTCCTGGATGCAGTAGTCCACCTCGTCGGGCTTGGCGCGCCAGTTCAAAGGCGTCATCACGATACCCGCGAACTGGCAGGCCCAATGCAGGGTGGCCATCTCCCAGCGGTTTTGCAGCACGGTGACCAGGTGATCGCCTTTTTTCAGGCCGGCATCGGCCAGACCGCGCTGTGTGGCGCCGATGTGGCGCGCCCACTGGGCATACGTCAGTTGCAAGGCCGCATCGACCAGGCCGACCGCATGCGGACGACGTTCGACGCTTTGCAGAAAAGTGCGACCCAGATCAAGCATGGGGCGTCTCCCGCAGCGGTTGGTCGTTGGCAGGAGCGTGGCCACGGCGCTGCTGCACGACGTCTAGGACTGCGGCCACGATGGGGGTATAGCCCGTGCACCGACATAAATTGCCCGACAGCATGGTGCGCACATCGCTCTCGGTAGGCAGGGGGCCGTGCGTGCAGCGCGCCAGCCAGTCGACGCACGACATCAGGATGCCGGGCGTACAAAAGCCGCACTGCAAGGCGTGATGGCGCCGGAACGCCGCCTGCAGATCGTCGAGCGTGCCGTCGTCGTCGGCCAGACTCTCCACCGTGTGGACCTGCCGTCCGTCGGCCTGGACCGCCAGCGTCAGGCAGGCACGTTGTGCCACGCCATCGATCAAGACGGTGCAGGCACCACACACACCGTGTTCGCAGCCCACATGCACCCCGGTGGCACCCAGGTCGTGGCGTAGGAAATCCGAGAGCAGGCGTCGCGGTTCGGCGTGGGCGCAGCGCTCGCGGCCGTTGAGGGTCAGGCGCAGCGGATGCACCGCGTCGCCGTGTAGTACGTTCATAGGGGGCTCCTGGAAGCGAGGGCCTGATCGATCGCCCGGCGGCCCAGATGGCGCACCAGTCGGCGGCGCAGGGCCGCACTGGCTTGCGGCTCATCGCGCGCCTCCAAGGACCAGGCCAGTTGATTGAGTGCCTCATCCAGGGCGGCGCCTGAAAGCAGGGGCCAGTCGCGCGCCACAGGTCGATCAGCTACGCCGCCGACGGCCACACGCAGATTGCGTGCATCGGCTACTGCTGCAACTGCGCACAGGGCGAAGTCGCCATGACGGATGCCGAATTCTTCGAAGCCGAAGCCTTGGCCGGTCTGGGCCACCGGGAAGCGCACCGCTTCGATCAGTTCATCGTCGGCGCGCGCGGTCAGCAGCATGCCGGTGAAGAAGTCGTCGGCGGCCAGGCGACGTGCACCACGCTGGCTTCGCAAGCACACCTCGCCACGCAGCGCGGTCAACACCAGGGGCAATTCGGCCGACGGGTCAGCGTGGGCCACGCTGCCCGCCACGGTGCCGCGGTTACGGATCTGGAAGTGCGAGATCCACGGAAAGGCCAGCGCCAGCAGCGGCACTTCCTGTGCCAGGCGCGGGCGGTGTTCCACTGCGGCCTGCGTGACGGCAGCGCCGACTTGCAGCGCGCCGCTGTCGATGCGTGCGGTGGCCAGCGCCTGCGAGCGCGAGACGTCCAGCAGCCGCTTGGGGCGCGCCAGACGCATATTCAATACCGCCATCAGCGACTGACCCCCGGCCAGGATGCGGGCGTCGTCGCCCAGCTCGCCCAGCACGGCGGCCGCCTCTTGCGCGGTCTCGACGCGTTGGTAGTCGAAGCGTGCGGGTTTCATATGCGGATCCCCAGCGCTTGCAGCAGTCGTCGCCACCAAGGTGTGGATACAGGCAGGGGTGCGTGTACCGCACCGCTGGCGGCATCTTGTGCGGCGGCTTGCCGGCCCAAGGATTCGAACAACTGGGCCAGCACCACGCGTGCAGCCCCCTCCAGCATGCGGCTGCCTACGGCGGCCACCTTGCCACCTACTTGGGCCTCGTAGTCGTAATGCAGCCGCGTGCCCTCCGGCACCGCTTCCAGCTGCACGCGACCCTGGCCCGCAGCCGTACCCAGTGACGACTGGCCTTCGCCAGCCAGCACCAGGCTGCGGGGTGCGTCCATCTCGGACAGCACGATGCGCGCTTCGTACCGGGCCTTCACCAGTCCGACCCCGACGGTCACATCGGCCCGGTAGGCGTGCTCGCCCTCAGGCACGAGCGCGTGGCAGCCGGGGATGACCCGGGCCAGCGCCTGCGGATCCATCAGCACCGCAAACACGCGCTGCGGTGTGGCAGCGATGGTCACCGAGCCCTGGGCCTGCAAGGCGCGGCCACCGGTGCGAGCGCCTGTGCGTGCAGCTGTGGCCGGCGCCAATAGCGCTGAGACTTCGGATGATCCAGCGGGTGCCTCGGGTTCAGGTTCATCGAGCAGGGCCAGCACGCGTGAAGGGGTCAGGGGCAAGCGGATGTCCGTGACCTCGCGCAGGGGCCGCAGCGCGTCGGCCACTGCATTGGCGACCGCCACCGGGGTGCTCATGTTGTTGCCTTCGCCCACGCCCTTGGCGCCCAGGGGCGTGAACGGACTCGGCGTCTCCAGGTGCACGATCACCGGGTCGGGCACTTCACAGGCGGTGGGCACCAGGTAGTCGGCAAATGTGCCGCTTTGAAAGCTGCCGTCGGGTCCGTAGCGGAACTCCTCCATCAGCGCCGCGCCCAGGCCTTGGGCAAACGCGCCACGGATCTGCCCGTCTACCAAAGTGGGATTGAGCAGGCGGCCCGCGTCATGGCCTGTGATGTAGCGGTCGATGCGCACGCGGCCGGTGTCGCGGCAGACCTCCACGCCGCACAGATCGAATACGAAGCCATACGCCGCACTGGTGTTGACGCGGTCGGCTTCGTCGGGTGCCGCCAGCGTCGGCGGCGTCCAGAACGCGGTCTCGCGCAGGCCGAGCAACTCGCCTGCAGGCAGCAGGGCCGGTGCCCAGTGCGGGCTGGCGGCTAGCCGCGCGAAGGGCTGGCGCGTGTCGGGCGCGTCGCCGTTAAAGATGGATCCCTGCGCAAACATCACGCGCTCGGGTGGGCAGTTGAGCGTCGGCGCTGCGATGCGCGCCAGCCGCTCGCGCAGCCGCATGGCGGCCAGATGCACCGTCCCCGCTA
The DNA here is from genome assembly GCA_044347465.1 of Ramlibacter sp. Classification (GTDB taxonomy): domain Bacteria; phylum Pseudomonadota; class Gammaproteobacteria; order Burkholderiales; family Burkholderiaceae_C; genus Ramlibacter. Next base: position 11,995 of record JBIKUT010000001.1, on the reverse strand, counting down.
CCGCGCCGGCAAAGCGGCTGCTGTAGTTGCCAGCGGCCACGCTCCAGGCGTCCTTGCCCGTGTCGAACTCCACGTTCACCGCGATCTGCCCGGGCTGTAGTCCGAGGACATCGGCCACCACCTGCGCGCACACCGTCATATGACCCTGGCCCGCAGGCGCCGAGGCGATGACCACATTGACGCCACCGAGCAAGTCGATACCGACACTGGCGCTGGCGATCGCGCCGTTTTTCGGGCCGGCCTTGGCGCGCTGCTCGCGGGTCAGCGCCGTACTGATGTAGCCCATGTTGGAGATCGAAGGTTCCACCACGGCGGCCACACCGATGCCGTACAGCCGTCCGGCTGCGCGTGCGGCGGCTTGTCGCTCCCACAAGCCGTGTTCCAGCGCAGCGGCCTGCGTTTTGTCGGCCAGCGTGTGGTAATCGCCGCTGTCCAGGACTGCGCCGGCGGTGGCGGTGTAGGGGAACTGTTCGGCCCGCACAAAGTGACGCCGGCGCAGTGCGATCGGGTCTTCGCCCCGCAAGGCGGCGATGCGGTCCATCAGCCTCTCGAGCGCGTAGTACACCTGCGGACCGCCGAAGCCGCGCACCAGGCCAGTGGGCGTCTTGTTGGTCATCACCACCCGGTTGCGAACCGCCATATTCGGGATGTCATAAGCCCCGGTCAGTGCACCGTGCATCCGATAGAAGGTGGCCGGCTCGGGCGCGCGCAGGTAGGCGCCCACGTCATCGCGTTGGTCCCAGCGCAGTGCGGTGATGCGCCCGCTGGCATCGAGCGCGGCCTCCAGATGCGTCAGTCGGGCGGTGGCCGAGGTGGCGGCCGCCAGGTGTTCGAGCCGATCTTCCACCCACTTGACCGGGGCGCCTGCTTTGCGCGAGGCCAGGCACATCAGTACCGCATAGGGCAGGACCGCCTGTTTCACACCGAAGCTGCCGCCGCTGTCTCGCGGCACGCGGTGCCGCAGTTGGTTAGCAGGCACACCCAGGGCCAGCGCCATCACCGAGTGCAGCGAGAAAGGCCCCATGAAGTTGGACAGCACCTCGTAGGCGTGCCCTCCGTTGGCGTCGGGCTGGTGTTCGGCGATAACCACCCCGCACTCGATGGGCGTGCAGCTATTGCGCGGATAGTGCACCTCGACGCTGACGGTACGGTCGGCGCTTGCGAAGGCCTGCTCGGGGTCACCGTAGCGAAAGTGCCGCTCATTGACGATGTTGCTGCCGGCCGCTTCGTGCAGCAAGGGGGCGTCGTCGGCGCAGGCCGCTTCGATCTCCACCACCGCGGGTAAGGCGCGGTAGCGCACGCGCACGGCCTCCAAGGCGTCTTCGGCCAGCTCGCGGCTGTCGGCCACCACCACGGCCACCGGCTCGCCGCTGTAACGCACGCGGTCTACGGCCAGCGCGTGATGGCGTACCGGAACTTTCACGCCCACCAGGAACGGCTGCGCCCAACGCAGCACATCCTCTCCAGTCAATACGGCTCGCACCCCAGGCAGTGCCAGCGCCGCCGAGCCCTCCACCTCCAGCAACTCGGCGTGGGCATGCGGGCTGCGTACGATGGCCGCGTGCAACGTCCCCGGGGGCGTGCCCAGATCGTCTGCGAACCGCCCGCGCCCGGTCAGGAGCGCCGCGTCCTCCTGCCGAGGCAGGGAGCGGCCCAGATGGGGTTCAGGTGGAGTGGGCTGAGCCTCGATGGCCAGGCCCGGATCACGGTGCACGTGTGGATTCCTGCGTTGTTTCCAGTGAGAACGCAGTGTCCAGACCTCTTCGCGATCCACGAAACGCAACAGTCCGACGAAAGTCCAAATCGTCGGATCAAGGACCGAAAGGTCTGGCGAATGTGATGCCGCGGCGCAGCAAAAGTGAGCGCGTGGGCGCTCGATGTGTCACTCGGGGGTAAGACGCTGCGCCTGCGCACGAATCGCCTCGCGCGTGTCTGGCGCGAGCCGCGCCAGATTGCGCACCTGCATCCCCATGCGCGGATTGCCCACCAACAGGGTCTCGTGGCGCATCAAGAAATCCCAATACAGCGTGGTGTAGGGGCAGGCGGTGGGGCCGGTGGCTTCGCCCGGGTCGTAGCGGCAGCCTTTGCAGTGATTGCCCATACGCTGGATGTATTTGCCACTGGCGATGTAGGGCTTGCTCGCCATCAGGCCGCCGTCACCGTATTGGCTCATGCCCAGGGTGTTGGGCAGTTCGACCCATTCGACGGCATCGACATAGACGCTCAGATACCACGCGTGCGCTTCCTGCGGCTTCACGCCCCGCAGCAGCAGGTACAGGCCCGTCACCATCAGTCGCTGAATGTGATGGGCATAGCCATGCGTCAGCGTCTGCGTGAGCGCATCGCGCAGGCAGGCCATATCCGTGTCGCCTGTCCAGAAAAATTCGGGCAGCGGCGCTTGCGCGTCCAGCGCATTGCGTTCCAGGTAGTCGGGCATCTGCGTCCAGTAGATGCCCCGCACGTATTCGCGCCAGCCCAGGATCTGGCGAATGAAACCCTCCACCGCCTCAATCGGTGCGTGGCCTGCGCGCCAGGCGTCTTGCGCCGCCTGCACCACCTCGCGCGCGTGCAGCAGCTTCAGGTTCAGCGCGGAGGACAGCAGCGAGTGATAAAGCCAGGGCTCGCCCGCCCACAGCGCGTCTTCGTAGCGGCCGAACAGAGGCAATCGGTGCGTGATGAAATCGTGCAAGGCCTGCAGCGCGTGGTCGCGGGTGACGGGCCAGCCGAAGCTGTCCAGGCGGCCTGGATGATCGGCAAAGCGGGTATTGACCAGGTCCAACACCTCGCGCGTGATCGCGTCGGGTGCGAAGCGCTGAGGCGCGGGTAGATTGACCGGCCCTTCTTTGCCGAAGGCTTCGCGGTTGTCGGCGTCAAAGTTCCACTGGCCACCCACCGGCTCAGCGCCCTCCATCAAGATCGCGTGCTTCTGACGCAGGGCGCGATACCAGTATTCCAAACGAAGCTGCTTGCGACCCTGGGCGTGCTCGGCGAACTCGCGCACCGTGCTGAAAAAGTGGCGGTCATCGCGGACGTCCAGCGGCAGCGCACAGTCGGCGGCTACCGCGCGCAGCGCCTGCAGCACGCGCCAATCCCCCGGTGCGGTCATGACCAGGCCCACAGGCTTGAGGCGGGCGATGGTGCGGCGCAATTCACCGGCCAGCGTGCCACTGTTATCCGCATCGTCCAGGCGCGTGTAGTCCAGGACTGGGCCGTGCTGTTCGTTCAGGGCCTGCGCAAAGTGCCGCATGCCACTGAGAAACAGCGCGATGCGGGGCTTGGAAGCGGGCACGTGCGTGGACTCCTCGGCCACTTCCGCCATCCACACGCGGTCCTGCGTTGCATCGAAATCATCGAAGGCGCTGGCCTGCAGGTCCAGCTGGTCACCCAGCACGATCACAAGGTGGCGAGTGTTCATCGGGTGTCTTTCGCAGGCAGGGGGCTGAGGCCTTGCAGGGGCGAGTCGGGCGCGATCTCCAGGCAGTCGGTCAGGGCCGTTGGCAGCTGCGGCACCTGGCGCCGCAGGTAATCGCGCACCCAGGGCGCCGCCACCCAGGGCGCGGTGTTGCCGCTCCAGACGCCCTGCGGCACCAAGGTGAGGGTCGGTCCTTCCATTTTCAGGACCGCGACGGCAGGCATCAGCCGATCGGAGACCACCTGCGCCAGCAGCCAGTCGTCCTGCCCGATCAAATCCACCACCTGCGCGCTGCGCGAGTCGGGCGGGCTGTAGTCGCGGATCGTGGCCAGTGCGCGGTCCCACATCGGATCGCCAGCCCGCAGGGTTTGCACCTGCGCGCAGCGCCGGGTGAGGCGAGTCCATGTCTCGCGCATGCGGCCCGCGACATCGATATCGTGTTCGCCCACGCGTAGCAGCACCCCGTTGTCGGCCCGCCGCCAGTCGACATGCAGGTCGATGACCACGGCGGCGGTGGCCGCCAAAACGATCAGAGCCACATGGCGCTTCATGGGAAGGCGCAGCGGGTTCTGCGGGTATCCGCTGCGGCCCTGTGCCAAACTGGGCGGGTGACGGTATGGTCACGCCGATCGACAGGAGACATGCGCATGAACGAAGAAGACCCGCGTTGTTGTGGCACCGGCACCTGCATCATCAACGCCGAAGGGGTGTGCTGGTGCGGCCAGAAGTGGGATGGCGAGAAGATGTGTTTTCCGCACACCATGGCGGACGGCGCCCAAGCGCCTCGCACCGATTCTGCGCAAAACGCCAAGACCCTGGCGTCTGACGGTGATCAAGCCCCCTGAAGGTTGCCGATGACACATGCGAATCGCTGGGTCTGGCGCGCGCTAGCCGTGCTGCTGGTGATGGTGCCTGCTGCGGCTGCCGCCCAGACGTCGCGGGCTGCCAAGCCTGATTTCATTTGGACGCAGGCGGGCCCGGCGCTATTCCTGGACCAGGTGCGATTTACCAATGGCGATCTGGCGCGGGTGGCACGCGGGCCCCTGCCTGGGCGTTCGCTGCCGGACGCTTGCGAGATCGCGCGCCTGGAGATTCGAAAAGGGCGCACCGGCGAGTTGCTCGCGCTGGCCCCCGCTTGCGACAGCTCGGTGTACCTGGTCGCGGCATACCCCTCCACCGACCGGGCCCGGGTGGCCATCGTCGCGAGCAACTGTGGTGGCACCGCCTGCCAGGGCTACAGCGATTACGCCGTTTTGTACTTGGCCAAGGGCTCGATTCGCGTGGCCCGTGTGGGCCCTGGCTTTGATGGGCCTAAGGGCAAGGCCATGGTGTTTACCTTCGGTTTTCAGGGCGATGACCTGGCCCGCAGCACGCTCTCGCCTTTTTATGGCGGCGAGCGCAACTCGCTAGACGACCTGCTGCCCGCCACCCGCCAGTGGGACGCCGCCAGCGGCGAGTATGTCGACACGCGCTTTCGCGCCGCGTGGCGCCCGTTCATCGGCGAGCATCCCGAAGCGGTGTTGGCCGATGCCCAGGCCCGCGCGCCCATCGTCAAGAAAATCAAGCCCGAGCAGTTCCGCCAGTTTCGCGCCGCTATGAGCGGGCCGGGCGAATCTCGCCTGGTCAATGGCCGTTATCTGGTGATGAACGCTTGCATGAAAAGCAACTGCCCCTACCAATTCGGCGCGGTGGTGGTGGACGGCTTCACCGGTGATCTGCAGGTGATGCGTTTCAACCCGGAAGACAAGCTGCATGCGCACGTGGGCACGCGTGCCCTCGACCCACGCACGGACTACGCCTGGCTCGAGGCGGTCGATACGCAAGACGTGATACGCCTGTCGATCACGGCGGGCGCACTCACGGTCGAACCGGTCGCAAGCAAGTAAGGCGCATCAGCCGAACTCGAACGAGGTCAGCCCGAAGATGCGGGTGAGGGGCAGGGGGCGATCGTCGCCCTGGACCATGCGCACGCAACTGAAGGTTGGTCGCAGCCCCAGGCGCTCGAGGATGCGTGCGGCGGCCGTGTGAGGCTCGGGGATGTCGACCTGCACGGGCTGACCCGGGATCAATCCCAGCAAACTCGCCAGTTGCAGCATCGGCACCTGCTCGATCGAGATCATCTGGGGATCGCGCTCGCCCTGCGCGCAGCCGGCGTAGCGCCAGTCTTCATGCAGGGGCCGAAACCCGCCACGCGCATAAAACGGCGCCATCGCCTTTACGCCGTCCATGCCGATCGGCGCACCGGGTGACAGCCGTGCGCGCAGGCGCTGCAAGCGCGCGTGCCACAGCTGCCCGCCCCACCCGCGCCCGCGCGCATCGGGCCGCAAGATGAACAAGCCCATGAATCCGGCGGCGCCGCGCCAGGACAGGATGCTGCCGCCGCCCACTAGCGCGCCGTCTTGCCGAAGTGCGATGAAGGCCTCGGGGTCGTAGCCTGCGGCGATGTTCAGGTCATGGTGCCCTGGGTTCCAGCCCTCCAGGCGCGCCCAATGAGCGAGTGTGGCGATCTCCTCGGGCGTCATCACGCCGATTTGCAGGCCCGGCGCGAGAGGCGGGTGGACCGTGAGGTGTTGCGTTGTCATGGACCCAGCCTAGGGCGCGGGGTCGGTCCCACCAATAACTGTTTCGTGGCAGTGCCACTGACTCAGGTGCTCTGACGCTCGGATGCACCGACCTGCGCGCGCTGTATACGAACCGCGGCGTCCTGCGGGTTTGTACGGGGTGGGCCAGCGGGGGGCTCTTCTAGGATCGTGCTGTCCCAGACGCGGTCCGGATAGGCTATCCGCAGGGCCTGCGGTGTGTTCTTTGTATGCAAGAGAAGTCCCTCCTTGTCCAAGCCTGATCTCCTGGCTGTTGCCAAGCCGCAGCGTCACGCTGGCCGGCCCCTGCGCATCGTGGTGATGGGCGTGTCCGGCTGCGGCAAGTCCACCTTGGCCCAGGCCCTGGCCGATCGCCTCGCGCTGACCATGGTCGATGGCGACGACCTGCACCTGCCCGCGAGCATCCGCAAGATGTCCAGCGGTATTGCGCTGGAAGACGCCGACCGCTGGCCCTGGTTGGACCGTATCGGCGAGTACCTGGCCGCTTCGGTCGACGATGCATGTGGGCGCATCGTGGCGTGCTCGGCGCTCAAGCGGGTCTACCGAGACCGCATCCGCGCGCACGCCAGTGGCGTGCAGTTCGTGTTTTTGCATGGCGACGCGCACACCCTCGGCCAGCGCATGGCCGACCGGGTGGGTCACTACATGCAAGCGGGACTGCTGGAGAGCCAGCTGCGCACCCTGGAGGTGCCCGCCGCCGACGAGACCGATGTCCTGCATCTGGGTATCGAGTCGCCCGTGGGCACGCTGCTGGCGCGCACCCTTGAGGCCTTGGCTCTCGATGCTCCAGCTTCTTCATGGCCCGCCTGAAGAAGTCCGGCATGCAGGTGATCGAGAATGTGGGCATGAAGACACTGAACGATCTCTTTTTCCGCCTGGTCGAAGTCCTGCTTGTTGTCATGTTGTCGGCCATGGTTGTCATGGTGTTTGGCAACGTGGTGCTGCGTTATGGCTTCAACAGCTCGATCATCAGCTCCGAGGAGCTGTCGCGGTTCCTCTTCATCTGGATCACCTTCCTGGGGGCGATCGTCACGCTGCGTGAAAACGCCCACCTGGGCGTGGACACCTTGGTGCGCAAGCTCAGTCTGACCGGCAAGAAGACTGCCGCCATCGTCTCGAATCTGATGATGATCGGCTGCTGCACGCTGATGTTTTATGGCACCTTCAAGCAGCACACCATCAACGCCAGCACGCGGTCGGCCGTCACCGAGATCCCGATGATCTGGGTCTATGGCGTGGGCTATGTCGCCAGCATCGCCATGGCGCTGATTCTGGTGGGCAAGTTGGTGCGCCTGGTGCGCGGCGATGTCGCCGAAGACGAACTCGTGCAGGTCAAGGAGTCTGAAGAAGTCTTGGCGGCGCACGGCGCGGAGGTCAAGCGATGACCGTCGCCGTCTTTCTGATTTCGCTGCTGGGGGCGATGGCGCTGGGGATGCCCCTGGCTTTCTCTCTGATCGTGTGCGGCGTCGCGCTGATGCTGCACCTCGATAACTTCGACACCCAGATCGTGTCGCAAAACCTGATCAACGGTGCCGACAACTTCCCGCTGATGGCCGTTCCCTTTTTCATGCTGGCCGGCGAGTTGATGAACGCGGGCGGCATGAGCCGGCGCATCGTCAATTCCGCCATGGTGTGGGTGGGTCACTTCCAGGGGGGTCTGGGCTATGTGGCGGTGTTCGCCGCCCTGATCATGGCCAGCCTCTCGGGCTCGGCGGTGGCTGACACCGCCGCCCTGGCGGCGGTGCTGATGCCGATGATGCGCGATGCCGGCTACCGCATGGACCGCTCGGCCGGCCTGATCGCCGCCGGCGGCATCATCGCCCCGATCATTCCGCCTTCGATCGGCTTCATCCTGTTCGGGGTGGTGGGCGGCGTGTCCATCTCCAAGCTGTTCATGGCCGGCATCTTCCCCGGCATCCTCATGGGCGTGGCCTTGATCATCACCTGGCGCATCGTGGCGGCCCGCGACAACGTCAAGGTCGCCCCGCGCGTGCCCCTGAAAGAGCGCCTCAGGGTCACGGCAGACGCCTTCTGGTGCTACCTGCTGGCGGTCACCATCATTGGCGGCATGAAGATGGGGGTGTTCACGCCCACCGAGGCGGCGGTGGTCGCTGTCGTCTACGCGCTGGTGATCGGTATGTTCGTGTACCGCGAGATTCAGGTGCGTCACTTGTACGGGATCATCCTGGCGGCGGCCAAGACCTCCTCGGTGGTGATGTTCCTGGTGGCCGCAGCGCTGGTGAGCGCCTGGCTGATCACCGTGGCCAACATCCCCAACCAGATTGCGGATCTGGCGCGCCCTTTCATGGACAACCCCAAGCTGCTGATGGTGGTGTTGATGCTGCTGGTGCTGGTGGTGGGGACTGCGCTGGACTTCGCGCCCACGGTCCTGATCCTCACGCCAGTGCTGATGCCGCTGGTCAAGCAGGCGGGTATCGATCCTGTGTACTTCGGCGTCCTGTTCATCATGAATAACGCCATCGGCCTGCTTACGCCGCCCGTGGGAACGGTCCTGAACGTGGTGTGCGGCGTGGGTCGCATCCCGATGCACGAAGTGATCAAGGGGGTGATGCCGTTCCTGCTGTCGCAGGTCGTCGTCCTTGGCCTCCTGATCGCGTTCCCTGAGCTGGTGATGACCCCCATGCGCTGGTTAATGATGAAATAACCGCGACGACTCTCGCCTCAATGGCCGGCGTGAGCCCGCGCCAGCAGGCCGAAGAACTCAAGCCGCCACGACCTTGGTGCGCACCTGCACCCGCAGGTTCTTCTTGATCGCGGCAAAGATCGACGAGATGTTCGTCATGGTCGGATTGCCCGAGGCCGACAGCATTCGGTGCAGGCTCTTGGCGGGCTTGTGAATTTCCTCGGCTAGGTTTTCGAAGCCCACTGTGGCATTGACGAGATCCCTAAGAATCAGCTTGGCGGTAACGGGCTCTCCGTCAAGAAACAGCGTGATGGCCTCGTCCAGCAGCGCCTTTGCAAACGCGGGGTCGCCTTGCACACGCGTTGCGACGGTCTCCTTGAAGTTTCGAGTCAGGGCCATGGCCTTCATCCTTTCGCGGCCTTCCGGCGCTTGTAGTCGTCCCAACGCTCAACGGCCAGATCAATGTCCTTTTGCTGCCGCTTCTTGCTCCCGCCCCCCAGAAGAAGGAGGATCCGGGTGCCGTCTTTTGCGAAATAGATCCTCAGACCCGGCCCCCAATCGATTCGAAATTCGCCAATTGAGCGAAACCACACCACGTTCGATAGATTGCCTTGCTCCATTCGCGTCACAGCAACCTGAACCTTGGCAGCCGCCACACCCTCGAGGCCCTTGAACCACTGCCCGAACGGGCTCATACCGTCGTCCAGCAGGAGCTCTTTGATCTGGAATGTCATGGATTCTACAGTAACATATACGTTACTGTAGAGCCGGGTCGTTCACTCACCCCCAGAAAGACCCTCAGCCTCTCAGTTTCAGCGGCCCCACCCGCGGTGGCGCGGTCGTCCCCCGGTGCACGATGTCGGCCGGAAACACCTGGAAGGCCTCATAGGGCTGGCCCTCGAGCCGGGCCACCAACTGGTCGGCCGCCGCGCGTCCCACATCGACGATGGGCGTCGACACACTGGTCAAACCCGGTGTCTGCGTGGCGCCCAGATCGGTGTTGTCCACGCCGGTGATGCTGATGTCCTCGGGCACGCGCACGCCCGCCTCGCGGCACGCGAGCATCGCGCCCACTGCAAACACGTCGTTGGTGGCGACCACCGCGGTGGGCGGGTCGGGCAATTGGAGCAGTCGCTGCATCGCGTCCCGCGCCGCTTGCAGCGCGATCGGTGCGTACTGCACGCAGCGTTCGTCCAGGGTGAAGCCCGACTCGTTCAGTGCTGCCCGCAGACCCTCGCCCCGGGTGCGCGCGCGGTCGTTGCCTGCCAGTGGCGCACTGAGCAAGCCGAAGCGCCGATGCCCCAGCTCCAGCAAATACCGCCCCATCGCGTAGGTGGTGCCCTGGTTGTCAAACCCCAAGCTGGGGTGGCGGCGTTGCGGATCGACGGCCCAGGCCAGCACATAGGGGCGGCCATAGTCTTCGAGCAGCGTGAACAAGGCTTGCTCGTGGTCCAGGCCCACGAACACGAAGGCATCGACGCCGTGTTGCACCAGCTGCCCCGCCACGCGCAGCTCCGCGCCGAGGTCGTAATGGTGTTCGGCCAGCACCAGCGAATAACCGCGTTCGTCCAGCCGGCGCTGCAGGGCGCTGGTGGTGCGCGCATACAGCGCGTAGTCGAACGACGGCACGATGGCCCCTACCATCCGGCTGCGGTGACTGCGCAAGGTGCGCGCCGCCCCGTGCGGCACATAACGCAGCTTGGTCGCCGCCTCCAGCACCTTCTGGCGCGTCGACGGCTCCACGCTGTCCGGGGTGTTCATCACCCGCGACACCGTCGCCGTGGACACCCCGGCCAGGCGCGCCACGTCCTTGGCGGCCGAGCGACTGCGGGGTGCGGCGGGTGCTGCGGAGGGGGCGGGCGGGTCCTGCTGCATGTAATCGTTATCTTCGCGCAGATTAGGTACTAATTTATCCGAAGCTGCGCGTCAAATTCTCGATCTCTATCAGGGAAACCCCTGAATTGTGAACGATGACAAGAAGGCCGAAACCCTCTACATTGTTCCACCATGTAATCGATTTCATGGCGCTTGACAGCGCGCATCCAGGCTTTCCCACCCCCTGTTGAAGGAGACACCCATGAACGAATCCCCCGTGAACGGTCCGCAGTTTGATGACGAGCGTCGAAGCTTCCTGGGCAAGGCGGCCGCCCTGGGCGTCGCCGGCCTGGGCAGCGCCGGCTGGATGGGGGCTGCGCACGCGCAAGCCGCCGACCTCGCGCCCTACACCAGCGCGAAGATCAACTGGAAGCAGGTCGAAGGCGAGTCCATCAGCGTCGCCGTGATCCCGGCCAGCTACTTTGATAACCTGCTCGGGCTGCTGCCGCAGTTTGAGGCGCTCACCGGCATCAAGGTGCGCGCCGAGAAAGTTCCGCCCGGCCAGATCCGCCAGAAGTCCATGCTCGATCTGTCGTCCAAGACGGCGACCTATGCCACCAGTGCCACCGACCCGATGTACTACCCGCTGTACGTCGCCAACAAGTGGGTCGAGCCGCTCGACAAGTACCTGAACGACGCCACGCTCACCGACGCCGCCTGGTACAACTACAACGACATCCTCAAGGCCTGGCGCGACGCCGACTCGGTGGACGGCAAGCCTTATGGCATTCCGTTTGACGGCGAAGTGACGGTGCAGGTCTATCGCAAAGACCTCTACGCCGCCAAGGGCCTCAAGCCCGCCGACACCTACGACCAGCTCCTGGCCAATGCCAAGGCCTTGAACGACCCGGCCAATCGCGTGTACGGCCTGGCCATGCGCGGCTTCGCCGGCGCCGGCCAGAACATGTACCTGTATCCCTCCCTGTTCCGCGGCTTCGGCGGCAACTGGTTCCAGGGCAAGGATCTGGTCGTGAACAGCCCTGAGGCCGTACGCGCCCTCGACTGGTATGTCAGCACCCTCACGCAGTTCGCCCCGCCTGCGGTTCGCAACTGGAACTGGCCGGACATCGCCGATGCCTTCTCGCAAGGCACGCTGGGCTGCTACCTCGACGCCCACTCCTCGGCGGCCGTGATCAACAACCCCGAGAAATCCAAGGTCGTGGGCAAGATCGCCTACGCCCGCTGGCCGCGTGGCCCCGCTGGCAAGCGCGTCACCTCCATCTGGAACTGGGGCTTCCCGATCAACGCGGCGCTGTCCGAGCGCGCCAAGAAAGCCACGTGGCTCTTCATCATGTGGGCCACCGCCGCCGAGACGCAGGCGCGCACCTCCTGGAAGTTCGCCGGCGCTGCCAAGCGCTCGGGTGTGAACCGTGTGTCCTCGTGGAAGGCGCCCGAGTTCGCCAACGCCATGAAAGACGCGGGCGACAACTTCATCAACGCTGCGCTTGAATCGCTGGAGCAAGA
>JBIKUT010000098.1:0-7256 GCA_044347465.1 Ramlibacter sp. | reverse complement strand
TGGCCCAGCAGGCGCAATCCCCGCCCAGCGGCCGGCCCGCCTCGGCCTCCGTCAAGGCCCCCCCCGGCGGCCCGGCCTGGTCCGAACTCACCGCCGATCAGCGCCGCTCCCTGGCCCCGCTGGCCGCGAGCTGGGCGCAGATTTCCGAGCCGCAAAAGCGCAAATGGATCGCCATGGCTGGCAACTTCAGCAAGATGACGCCGACCGAACAGGCCAAGCTGCATAGCCGGATGACTGAATGGGCGGCGCTCAGCCCCCAGCAGCGCGCCCAAGCTCGCCTGAATTTCGGCGAAACCCAGCAGCTCTCGCCCGAGGAAAAAAAGGCCAAATGGGAGGCCTACCAAGCCCTGCCGCCCGAGGAAAAGCGCAAGCTGGCCGACGGCGTCGCGCGCAAGCCGCCCACCACCGCCGCAGCCGTCAAGCCGGTGGCCCCCCAGAAGCTGGCCACCTTGCCCCGAGCCCCGAGCGACGAGGGCGTGAAGCCGCCCCGTATCGTAGCCGTGCCCCCCGGGGAAACGGTCGAGCCGGCCCACTGAGCGACCGTGCCCGTGAGCGATTCGCCCGGCTCTCCGCCCTCCTCCCTACCCACCCCGCCCGCGCTCGTGGCCCCCAGCCTGAGGCGACGTATGGCCTGCTGGGTTTACGAAGGCATGCTGATCTTTGCGGTGGTGTTCATCGCCGGCTGGCTGTTTAGCACCTTGAGCCAGATGCGCAGTGGCATGGATGCACGCCGGCCGCTGCTACAAGCCTTCCTGTTCATCGTGTTCGCCATCTACTTCGTCTGGTTCTGGTCTCGGGGTCAGACGCTGGCCATGAAGACCTGGGACATCCGCCTGGTCGACCGCCGGGGCCGCCCGGTCACCCAGGCCCGGGCCCTGCTTCGCTACCTGCTGTGCTGGCTGTGGTTCCTGCCGCCGCTGGGGCTGCTGGCCCCCTTTCGCCTCAGCGCGGGCGAGATCGGGGTGCTGATGATTGGGTGGGTCCTGGTGTGGGCCCTCCTCAGTCGCTTCCATCCCTTGCGCCAGTTCTGGCACGACGCCTGGGCCGGCACCCGTCTGATTCAGGCTCCACGAGCCGACTGAGCCAGAATCGGGGGATGTCCACGCCCGACGACACCCCCAACGAGGTCAATCCGCAAAAACGGAGAACCGGCTGGTCCCGGCTGTGGCATGCCGCCGGCTACTCCATGGCCGGACTGCGGGCGGGCTGGGGTGAAAAGGCCTTCCGGCTGGAAGCGCAGGTCTCGCTGGTGATGCTGCCCTTGGCTTTCTGGCTGGCGCGCAGCTGGGTCGAAGGGGCTCTGCTGGCTGGCACCGTGATCCTGGTGATGGTCGTCGAGCTGCTCAACACCGCCATCGAATCCGCCATCGACCGCACGAGCGCCGAGTGGCATCCCCTGTCCAAGCGCGCCAAGGACTTGGGCAGCGCCGCGGTGCTCCTCAGCCTGGTGCTGGCGGGCGGCGTCTGGGCGGCGGCCCTGATTCAACGGCTGGCGCAGACCGCATGACGCCGGTGCCCCCCGCGTTTTCCGTGTGCGTGTACTGCGGCTCGCGCAGCGGCGTGGCCGAGTCCTTCGAGGCGGCGGCGCGCGATGTGGGCCGCTGGATCGGCACGCATGGGGGGCAGTTGGTGTACGGCGGAGGCCAAAGCGGCCTGATGGGCGTGGTGGCCGACGCCACCCTGGCCGCCGGTGGACGCGTGGTCGGGGTGATTCCGCACGCGATGGTCGAGAAGGAATGGGCCAAGCGCGATTGCACGGAGCTGCACATCGTCGACTCCATGCATGAACGCAAGGCCATGATGGCCCTGCGCGCCGATGCCTTTTTGTCGCTGCCCGGTGGCATCGGGACGTTCGAGGAGCTGTTCGAGGTCTGGACCTGGCGCCAATTGGGCTACCACGACAAGCCGCTGGGGCTGCTCGATGTCGACGGCTACTACCAGCCGCTGCTTCAGTTCCTGGGCAGCAGCGTGACCCACGGCTTCATGAGTGATTGGCAGATGGACCTGGTGCGGGTGGACCATGACGTGAGCCGCCTGCTGCCGGCCTTGGTGCAGTCCGCCGGCCTGTCGGCCCCCATCGACCTGAGCCAGATCTAGGCGTCAGACGGCCGATTCGTCGGTCTCGCCTGTGCGGATGCGGACCACCCGTTCCACCGAGGTGACGAAGATCTTGCCGTCGCCGATCTTGCCGGTGCGGGCGGCCTTGACGATGGCATCGACGCAGCGCTCGACGTCTTCACCGCGCACCACGAGCTCGATCTTGACCTTGGGCAGAAAGTCGACCACGTATTCCGCGCCGCGATACAGCTCGGTGTGGCCCTTTTGGCGGCCAAAGCCCTTGACCTCGGTGACGGTCAGACCCGTGACGCCGCAGTCGGCCAACGCCTCCCGGACTTCTTCGAGCTTGAAGGGTTTGACGATGGCGGTGATTTGCTTCATGGGGAACGGTCTCCGAAGGAACTGCTGGCACACACGGGCTCGGGATGGACTCCGGGGCGCCGCCCGACTCAGGCACGAAAACGGGCGGTTATAGGATAGCGCCAATCCTTGCCAAAGCTGCGATGGGTGACCCGAATCCCCAGCGGCGCCTGGCGGCGTTTGTATTCATTCAAGCGGATCAGGCGGGCGACGCGCTCGACGACGGCACGCTCGAAGCCCTCCGCGACGATGGCCTCGATGCCCTCGTCTTCTTCCATGTAGCGCGCCAGGATGGCGTCGAGCACCTCGTAGGGCGGCAAGCTGTCCTGGTCCTTCTGGTCGGGGCGCAACTCGGCGCTGGGCGGGCGGGTGATGATGCGCTCGGGGATGGGGTTGGCCCCGGTGCCATAGGGATCGTGGGCGTTGCGCCAGCGCGCCAGGTCAAAGACGCGGGTCTTGAGGACGTCCTTGATCACCGCGAAGCCGCCAGCCATGTCGCCATACAGGGTGCAATAGCCCGTGGCCATCTCGCTCTTGTTGCCGGTGGTCAGCACGATGCTGCCGAACTTGTTGGACAGCGCCATCAACAGCACACCGCGGATGCGGGCCTGGATGTTTTCCTCGGTGGTGTCTTCCGGCCGGCCGGCGAACTCGGTAGCCAGGGCCGCCTTGAAGGACTCGAACATCGGCGCGATCGAGATCTCGTCATAGCGCACCCCCAGGCGCTGCGCCATGTCGCGCGCGTCGAGCCAGGAGATGTCGGCGGTGTAGGGCGAGGGCATCATCACGGTGCGGACCTTGTCCGCACCCAGGGCGTCGACCGCGATGGCCAGCACCAGGGCGGAGTCGATACCGCCCGAGAGCCCCAGGAGCACGCCCGGAAAGCCGTTCTTGCCCACGTAATCGCGCACGCCCAGCACCAGCGCGTCCCAGAGGTCGGCCTCGGCGCTGGTGGCCGGGGCCACGGGCCCGCTGACCGTGACGCCCTGGGCGGTGGCGTCCAGTTGCATGAAACACAGTTGCTCCTGGAAGGCTGGCGCGCGGGCCGCCAGGCGGCCGTCGGCGCCCATGGCGAAAGACCCCCCGTCAAAAACCACCTCGTCTTGCCCGCCCACCAGGTGGGCATAGACCAGGGGCAGGCCTGCGGCCCGGGCTCGGTCGGACATGCGGTCGATGCGCTCTTGCCCCTTGCCCACATGGAACGGCGAGGCGTTGATCACGGCCAGCACCTGCGCACCGGCCTCGCGCGCCAGGCGAGCCGGCGCATCGAACCAGGCGTCTTCGCAAATGAGCAGGCCCAGTCGCACACCCTCGACCTCAAAGACCAAAGTGTCCTGGCCCGGCGTGAAGTAGCGGCGCTCGTCAAAGACCTGGTAATTGGGCAGCTCGCGCTTGGCATAGCGCCCCACCACCCGCCCCTCGCAGACAATGGAGGCGGCATTGAAGCGGCGCGGAATTTGCACCGAGCGACTGCGTTCGTGATCGCCCAAGGGGTGGCCCACCACCACATGCAGGCCCTTCAAGCCAGCGAGTTCGCGGGCAACCTGGTCCAGGGCATCATCACAGGCGGCCATGAAGGCCGGGCGCAGGAACAGGTCTTCGGCGGCATAGCCGCACAAGGCCAGTTCGGGTGTGAGGACGAGCCGAGCTCCGCGTGCGTACGCGTCGCGAGCTGCGGCAATGATCTTTTGGGCATTGCCGGACATGTCGCCCACCACGAAATTGAGCTGAGCGATACAAAGGGACAGGGACATACCAGCAGTGAAAAACAACTCAGACGATTATGTCACCCGCGTGTCATCCGACCCGGCACAGGTGCCCCGCGAGGCCTGGAACGCGCTGCTAGCCCTCGACCCCGAAGCCACCCCCTTCATGCGCCACGAGTACCTGTGTGCGCTGCACGCCAGCGGCAGCGCCACGCCGGAGACGGGTTGGGCACCCGCCTTCATCACCCTCTGGCGCGGCGACACGCTGCACGCCGCCTGCCCCCTGTACCGCAAGGCGCATTCCTACGGCGAATACGTGTTCGACTGGGCCTGGGCCAATGCCTACGAGCAGCATGGTCTGAGCTACTACCCCAAGGCGCTGGTGGCGGTGCCCTTCACCCCGGTGCCCGGCGTGCGCCTGCTGGCACGAGACGCCCCGTCACGCCAGGCCCTGCTGCAGGCGGTGCTGCAGTTTTGCGAGCAGGAAAAGCTGTCTTCCCTGCACCTGCTGTTCGTGTCCGAGGCAGACCGCCAGGCGAGTCAGGCGCAGGGGCTGATGATGCGCCACACCGTGCAATTTCATTGGACCAACACGCAGCCGGGTTATGCCGATTTCGACGCGTTTCTGACCGGGCTGTCGCAGGACAAGCGCAAGAAGATCCGACAAGAGCGGCGCAAGGTGGCCGAGGCGGGCGTGCGCTTTCGGGCCCTGCCGGGCGAGCAGATGGCAGAGGCCGACTGGGATTTTTTCTACCGCTGCTACGAGCGCACCTACCTCGAGCATGGCAATGCGCCTTACCTCACACGCGATTTCTTCGCGCGCATGGCGCAGGAGATGCCACAGCACTGGGTGATGTTCGTGGGAGAGCGCCAGGGGCAGCCGATCGCCTGCAGCCTGGTGGCGGTCAGCGAAGCGGGGGCCGGCGGTGTGGCTTATGGGCGCTACTGGGGGGCGCTGGAGCGTGTGGATTGCCTGCATTTCGAGGCCTGCTACTACCAGCCGCTGCAGTGGTGCATCGCGCAGGGCCTACGGCGCTTCGAGGGCGGCGCGCAAGGCGAGCACAAGATGGCCCGCGCCCTCTTGCCGGTGCGCACCGACAGCGCACACTGGCTGGCGCACCCCGCCTTCACCGACGCGGTGGCGCGTTTCCTGGAACGCGAGGGCCAGGGCATCGAGCGCTACCTGGACGACCTGGAAGGCCGCAGCCCCCTGCGGCAAGCACAGGGCTGAGGTTCAGCCTGCGGACGGGGATGGCGCCACTTCATCGGCGGGTCGCGCCACCAAGTAGCGACCACCGCCGAAGACCAGGGGAAGCCGATCCCCCCGGGCGACCTTCAAGACCTCGCCGATGTAGACGGTGTGGTCACCGCCGTCGAACTGCGACACCGAGCGGCAATACAACCAGGCGCTGCTACCCTCGATCACCGGTAAGCCGCAGAACGCTTCATCGACAGGGACACCCTCGAACTTGTCGTCGATCGCGCTGGCAAAGCGCGTAGAGATATCCGCCTGGTGTTCGGCCAGGATGCTGATCGCGAATTCGTCCGTCCCCTTGAAAACCGCGTAGCTCCCGGCCCGCTTGGCCTGGCTCCACAGGATCAGAGGCGGCTCCAGCGAGACGGTGCTGAAGGAATTGGCCGTCAGGCCATAGACCTTACCGGCGGGATCGCGCGTGGTAATCACTGTGACACCCGTGACAAAGATGCCCAGTGTCTGGCGCAGAGAACGCGGCTCGAAGGGGGCCTGCTGCCTCAGCATGGCCACCGACGCATCCCCACAGGGCGCTCCATTGGACCGAGCACACCCGCGCAAGCCGGCATCAGCTGTGCTCCTTCTGGTAGTTGGCAATACCGTCGAGGATTTCCTTCTTGGCCGATTCGGGGCCTTCCCAGCCCAGAACTTTGACCCACTTGCCTTCTTCCAGGTCCTTGTAGTGTTCGAAAAAGTGGGCGATGGTCTTCAGGCGCAAGGGGTTGAGGTCTTCGGGCTTTTGCCACTGAGAGTAGATGGACAGGATCTTGTCCACCGGCACCGCCAGCACCTTGCCGTCTTCGCCGGCCTCGTCTTGCATCTTGAGGATGCCGATGGGACGGCAGCTGACCACCACGCCAGGAATCAGGGGCACCGGGGTGATCACCAGGACGTCAACCGGGTCGCCGTCGCCGCTGATGGTCTTGGGCACATAGCCGTAGTTGGTCGGGTAGTGCATGGCCGTGCTCATGAAGCGGTCCACGAAGATGGCGCCGGATTCCTTGTCAACCTCGTACTTCACGGGGTCGGCGTTCATCGGGATCTCGATGATCACGTTGAAGGCTTCGGGAACTTTCTTGCCAGGGGTAACTTGGTCGAGGGACATGGTGATTGGGGGAGTGGGAGGCTAGGAAAAACCCTGATTTTAGTTTCACCTGAGCCGCTTTCCCCGCACGGACCCACCCGCACACCCAACTTCGCTTGTATATTGTCCGAGTTGGCCAATCGTCTCCGCCTGTTGGGGAGCTACGAGGAAGCAACGCAGCGGGGGCACCGCTCGCGGGGCCCTCTCCAAGCTAAACAACACTAGGAGAAGTTCATGACAGGCAACGCGGCGCTTATTCTGGCGCTGGTCTGCGGTCTCGCCGCAGTGGTCTATGGCATCTGGGCGCGCAGCTGGATCCTCGCGCAAGACGCCGGCAATTCACGCATGCAGGAAATCGCCGCGGCCATCCAGGCCGGTGCGGCGGCTTACCTGGCCCGCCAGTACAAAACCATCGCCATCGTCGGCGTGGTCCTGGCCATCCTGATTGGCATCTTCCTGGACGCCCAAACCGCCGTGGGCTTCGCGGTGGGTGCCATCCTGTCGGGCGCTTGCGGCTTCATCGGCATGAACGTGTCGGTGCGCGCCAACGTGCGCACCGCACAGGCGGCCACGCGCGGCATCGGACCGGCGCTGGATGTCGCCTTCCGCGGTGGCGCCATCACCGGCATGCTGGTGGTCGGCCTGGGCCTGCTCGGGGTCACGGCCTTCTACTGGTTCCTGGTGGGCAATGGCAACCTCACGCCCGATCGCAAGCTGGCGACGCTGCTCAATCCCCTGATCGGCTTTGCCTTCGGCTCTTCGCTGATCTCGATCTTCGCCCGACTGGGCGGCGGCA
>JBIKUT010000097.1:0-7264 GCA_044347465.1 Ramlibacter sp. | reverse complement strand
CTCACACCCTTGCCGCCTTCGCCCAGGTGAAGCGCCTGGCCAGCGTGCTGGTGGTGGTCGCCCCGGGCGATGACACCCTGGCGCGTGCCGGCGCGCTGCCTGCACGCGTACAGGTGGCCGACTGCGGTGGCGCCACGCGGGCCGCCAGCGTGCAGGCCGGTCTGCGCGAACTGGCGCGGCGAGGCGCCTCGCAGGATGACTGGGTGCTGGTGCATGACGCCGCGCGTTGCCTGATCACGCCCGCCCTGATCGATCATCTGATTGACGCCTGCTTGCCCGATCCGGTGGGGGGGCTGCTGGCCCAGCCCTTGGCCGACACGCTCAAGTACGGGCCTGAGGGCCGCGTCGCCGCCACCCTCCCGCGCGAAGGCCACTGGCTGGCGCAGACGCCGCAGATGTTTCGCTTGGCCACCCTGGCCCAGGCCCTGCAGACCGCGGGCACGTCCGTGACCGACGAGGCCAGCGCCATCGAGGCCGCGGGCCTGCAGCCCCGGCTGGTGCCGGGCTCGGCCCGTAATTTCAAGGTCACCTGGCCCGAGGACTTCGCGCTCGCCCAGGCTCTGCTTGCATCACCGAAGGACGTCTGAGTCATGAAACTTCGCATTGGAGAAGGTTGGGACGTGCACGCCCTGGTGGCCGGACGTCCCTTGATCCTGGGGGGCGTCACCATCCCGTACGACAAAGGCCTGCTCGGTCACTCGGACGCGGATGCCCTCTTGCACGCCATCACCGACGCCCTCCTGGGCGCAGCCGGATTGGGCGACATCGGCCGGCACTTCCCCGATACCGACGAACGCTTTCGCGGGGCCGATTCCGCCGTGCTCCTGGCCGAAGCGGCGCGCCGCGTGCGCGAACAAGGCTGGCAGGTGGTGAACCTGGACAGCACCGTCATTGCGCAGGCGCCCAAGCTGGCCCCCCACATCGACGCCATGCGCACGCGCATCGCCCAGATCCTGGGCGTGGACCCCTCGCAGGTCAACGTCAAGGCCAAGACCGCCGAGAAGATGGGGCCGGTGGGTGAGGGCCGCAGCATCGAGGCCCGCGCCGTCGTCCTGCTATCCGCCGCCTGATCCCTGTCCCCTTTGATGAAAGCACCGCCATGAGCTGGCCTGTCCTGGTTTTTGACATCGAGTCCATCCCCGACATCGCCGGCCTGCGGGCCGTGCGTGGCGAGCCGCCCGAAGCCAGCGACGACCAGGTCTACGAAGCCTGGGTCAAGGAGCGCCAAGAGAAGGGCCAGAGCGACTTCATGCCGCACCATCTGCAGCGCGTGCTCGTGATCAGCGCGGTGTTTCGTGGCAGCGACGGCCTGCGTGTGCATTCCTTCGTCGACCGCGACGGCGCCAGCGAAGCCAAGGTGATCCAGCAGTTCTTCAACACCCTCGAAAAGCACGTGCCGCAGTTGGTCAGTTGGAACGGCGGCGGCTTTGATCTGCCGGTGCTCAATTACCGCGCGCTGCGTCACGGCCTGGTCGCTTCCAAGTTCTGGGACCAGGGCGAGGACGACCGCGACTTCAAGTGGAACAACTACATCGGCCGCTACCACACGCGTCATCTCGATCTGATGGACGTCCTGGCCTTGTACCAGCCGCGTGCCAACGCGCCGCTCGACGCCATGGCCAAGCTGTGCGGCTTTCCCGGCAAGCTGGGGATGGACGGCTCGCAGGTGTATTCGGCCTACCGGGATGGCAAGCTCGAAGAGATTCGTCGCTACTGCGAGACCGACGTCATGAACACCTACCTGGTGTACTGCCGCTACCAGCAGATGCGAGGCGGTCTGACCGAGACCGAATACGCCCAGGAGATCGACCGCGTCAAGGCGACGCTCGCCGAGCTCGCGCCCCAAGAGCCGCACTGGCAGGAGTACCTCGCGGCCTGGGTCTGAGCGCGAGTTGAGGCGCTCAGGGGTGGGGCCTGACCAAGCCGCGCCAGCAATAGTCCCAGCGCGATAGCTCGTCGGCGATCCGGGGCTGCGCCAGGCAATCAGCCAGCAGCACCCGCGACGCATACCACTGCGTGCCGTCCCAGTAGGCGAAGCCGCTGTGCTTGGCGTCGTGGTCGGTGGGGGAGACCTCATAGGCCCCCGCGCGCGGCGGCGTGATCGCGCTGGGAAACCAGGTCGTTCGGCGCGCGTGCGCGAAGCGCTCCAGCGTCTCCGTGTCTTCGACCAGCATCACATGCTGGCGGTAGTAATCCATATTGCGCTCGCTGCGCACGGCGTCGGCCACACCCTTGGTGCTCCAGGTATCGGCGTAGATGCAATGCGCGATCAGGTTACGCAGATCCTGGATGAACTGCGGCTGCTCGCTGGGGTCGACGTAGTGAAACAGCGCCGTCACGCCCGGCACGAATTGCAGGTCTTCTTCGCCGTCCTCGTTGCCAGTCTCGAGCTGCAGCAGCTGGCGCGTGGCGTCCGGATGCAACTGCGTCATCACCTCGTCCAGGTTGTGGTGGATGTCTTCATGGACGAGGCCGTACCGCTCCATTTCATCGAGCAATTCATAGAGGCGATCCAGATCTCGCTTGGGGCTGTTGGAATACTTCGGATGCTGGGGCATGGGGTCTCCTGTTAGGGGCGATCTTACGAAAAACGTGGCCCCTGGAAGGGGCGTGGGCTGCGTAGGGGACAATCGGCGGATGTCATCGCAAGCAGACAACACCGTGGAATTGCCCGAGGGCTGGCTGGCCGTCGACGCCCTGGATATGGACGCCCAGGGCGTGGCCCGCCGCGCCGACGGCAAGGTGGTATTCATCGACGGCGCCTTGCCCACCGAGTGGGTGTCGGCCAACGTCCACCGCAAGAAGAACAACTGGGAGCAGGCCTCGCTCACCGCCGTCCATCGCCAGTCTTCACAGCGTGTCACGCCCCAGTGCCCGCACTTTGGCCTGCACGCGGGCGCCTGTGGCGGCTGCAAGATGCAGCACCTGCATGTCGGCGCGCAGGTGGCGGTCAAGCAACGCGTGCTCGAAGACAACCTTTGGCACCTGGGCAAGGTCAAGCCCGAGACCGTGCTGCGCCCGATCGAGGGTCCGGCCTGGGGCTATCGCTGGCGCGCGCGCTTCTCGGTGCGCCATGTGCGCAAGAAAGAGGCCGTTCTAGTGGGCTTTCACGAGCGCAAGAGCCGCTACGTGGCCGACATCCGCGAATGCCATGTGGTGCCGACCTACGTCAGCGACCTGCTACTCCCTTTGCGCGCGCTGATTGCCAGCATGGACGCGATCGAAACCTGCCCGCAGATCGAACTGGCCTGCGGCGTCGATGCGGCCGATCCCTCGCAGCCAGTGATGGCTCTGGTGCTGCGTCACCTGGAGCCTTTGTCGCCCGGCGACACCGACAAGCTGCGCGCCTTTGCAGCCACCCATGCGGGCGTGCAATGGTGGCTGCAACCCAAGGGGCCGGATACCGTGCACCTCCTGGATGCCGGCCCGCAGCTGGCCTACACCTTGCCCGAGTTCGGCATCACCATGCCGTTCAAGCCGACCGACTTCACGCAGGTCAACCCGTTCATCAACCAGGTGCTGGTCTCGCAGGCTTTGCGGCTGCTGGCGGCAGCGCCGCACGAGCGGGTGATCGACTGGTTCTGTGGTCTGGGTAACTTCACCTTGCCCCTGGCCACCCAGGCCGGTGAGGTGCTGGGCATCGAGGGCAGCGAGGCCCTGGTCGCCCGCTCGCGGGAAAACCTCGAGAAAAACCGCGCCCGTGCCGTCGCGCCCACCCGCTTTGCGGCGCGCAATTTGTTCGAGATGACACCCGCCGTGCTCGCGGCCGATGGCATCGCCCACAAGTGGCTGGTCGATCCCCCGCGTGAGGGCGCCTTCGCTTTGGCCAAGACCCTGGCCGACATCCACCAGGATCCGTCGCTGGCGCCAGGCTGGACTCCGCCCGCCCGCATCGTTTATGTCAGCTGCAACCCTGCCACGCTGGCCCGCGATGCCGGCTTGCTGGTGCATCAGGCCGGCTACCGCTGCACGGCGGCGGGCGTGGTCAATATGTTTCCGCACACCGCGCATGTGGAGTCGATGGCGGTGTTCGAGCGCGCGGTGATGCGCGCGTGAAACGTTTGAGAGCCAAGGAGCGCGGGGTGCGTGGGGTGGGTTCGGGGGCGCCTGTGCGGGGCTGAGGAGCGCAGGGCGATGGGGGTGGAAAGCGCGACGTGTCTGAGCCCGCAGGGCGAGTTGTCGCGCGTGCCCCCAGCGACCGAGCACCGCAAGGGAGCCCGAAGGGCCCCCGCACTTGAAGCCCCCGGGCCCGCCCCGCGCACCCCGTGCGGTGCAACGCCAACGCCAACGAAAAAGCAAAACCCCAACCGTCAGTACACAGTCAGCACCACCACAGCTTTCTCACAATCTTCTCAAGGATTGCCCTCTAAATTCGGCGGCTTTGCATCATCGCCGGAGGTTCCTTGAAGTCCCTGCTCGCCGTCGCCAGCCTCATCGACTGGCTCAATGACCGCCTAGGGGTGTTCGCCAAATGGGCTGTCACCCTGGCCTGCGTCATCAGCGCGGGTAACGCCTTCATCCGCTACGGCCTGGACATCAGCTCCAACGCCTGGCTCGAAATCCAGTGGTACCTGTTTGGCGCGTGCGTCATGCTCGGCGCGCCTCAAGTGCTGCGCCTGAACGAACACGTGCGAGTGGACGTCTTCTACGGCAAGTTATCCAGCCACAACCGGGTCTGGGTCGACCTGCTCGGACTGATCTTTTTCCTCATGCCCGCGATGGCGGTGCTGCTGCATTACAGCTGGCCACTGTTCCTGAGCATGTACCGCAGCGGCGAGGTCTCGAGCAATGCAGGTGGGCTGATCCGCTGGCCCGCCATGCTGCTGCTCCCGCTGGGCTTCGTGCTGATGATGCTGCAGGGCCTGTCCGAAATCATCAAGCGCGTGGGATGGCTGACCCGCTCCCATGAGATGGACATCCACTACGAGAGGCCCCTGCAATGACGCTGGACCACTTCCCGCCCGTCATGTTTGGCGGGCTGATCCTCATCATGATGATCGGGTTCCCGGTCGCGTTTTCCTTGGCCGCGCTAGGCCTGGGGTGCGGCTTCTACGCCGTGAGCATGGGATGGTTCCCGGCGCAGTTCATGGCCAACCTGCCCCTGAACGTCTTCGGCATCCTGTCCAACGAGCTGCTGCTGGCGATCCCCTTCTTCACGCTCATGGGCGCCATCCTCGAGAAGTGCGGCCTGGCCGAAGACATGCTCGACTCCATGGGCCAGTTGTTCGGTCCGGTACGCGGCGGCCTGGGTTACTCGGTGATCATCGTCGGCTTCATCCTGGGCGCCATCACCGGCACCGTCGCCGGCCAGGTGATCGCCATGGCCATGATCTCGCTGCCCGTGATGATGCGCTACGGCTACAACATGCGCTATGCCACTGGCGTGCTGGCCGCCTCAGGCACCATCACCCAGCTGGTGCCGCCCTCGCTGGTGCTGGTGGTCATGGCCGACCAGCTCGGGCGCTCGGTGGGCGATATGTACAAGGGCGCCTGGGGCCCCTCCATCCTGCAGGTGCTGCTGTTTGCGCTCTACACCTTCATCCTCACGCGCTTGAAGCCCGAGCATGTGCCGGGCGTTCCGCGCGAAGCCCGCACGCTGGATGGTTGGGCGCTGTGGAAGAAATGCCTGCGCGGCATCATCCCCTCGGCGGTGCTGATCTTCGCGGTCCTGGGCAGCATGGGTGGCCTGCCCGGCATCGACCACGCCATCGCCACGCCCACGGAGGCGGGTGCCATGGGCGCCTTCGGCGCCTTCCTGCTGGCGGCCCTGCACCGCCGCCTGTCCTGGGGTCTGATGCAAGAGGCCATGGCCGGCACCATGCGCATCACCGCCATGGTGGTCTTCATCCTGATCGGCTCACGCGTGTTCTCACTGGTGTTCCAGGGCGTCGACGGCGCACGCTGGGTGGAGCACCTGCTGTCGCACCTGCCCGGTGGCCAGATCGGCTTCCTGCTGGCGGTCAACGTCTTCATCTTTTTCCTGGCGTTCTTCCTCGACTTCTTCGAGATCGCCTTCATCATCTTGCCGCTGCTCGGACCTGTAGCCGAGAAGATGGGGATCGACCTGATTTGGTTCGGGGTGCTCCTGTGCGTGAACATGCAGACCAGCTTCATGCACCCGCCCTTTGGCTTCGCCTTGTTCTACCTACGCGGGATCTCCGACACCCTGCACAAGAACGGCGCCCTGCCCGCCCCGGTCGAATCCAAGGACATCTACCTGGGCTCCATTCCGTGGATCCTGCTGCAGCTGACCCTGGTGGTCACCGTGATCTTCGTGCCCGAGATCGTGACGATGATGCTGGATCCGGCGCCGACCATCGACCCCGACAAGGTCCAGATCGAGATGCCCGCCATGGGGGATGCGCCCTCGGACATGCCGCCCACAGCACCGCAGGACGAACAAAAGGCCATCGACGACCTGTTCAAGACGCCGCCCACCGAAGGCACGCGCCCGTGAGCGCGGCCCCTGAGGTGACGCCCCTGCGCGGACCCGCCTTCCCGATCGCGGTGCGCCTACTGGCCAGCGCCCTAGTGGCAAGCCTGATGCACTGGGGAGTCCGTAGCCTGGACGAATTCGCCGGTGTGCGCTGGAATGGTTGGACGGGCGCCGTGGTGGTGGGCGCGATGGTGCTGGTGGTCTGGAGCCTGGTCTGGATGTGGCGCAGTCGCACCGGCGTGGATGCCGAGGGCATCCATCAAAGCTGGATACGTGACAAGCGGGTGGCGTGGCGCGACATCACCCAAGCGCGCCTGATCGCCATCCCCTACCTCGATGGCCTGATCACGCCCCGGCTGGTGGTGCGCCCACGCTGCGGCGGCGTGGTGGTGTTCCACAGCGCCGACCCACGCGTGCTGGGGGCCTTCGCGGCCTATGTGACCACCGGCGTGCCGCCGATCGCAGCACAAGCCTGAAGCGCGGACCCGCTAGGGGCCCCCGCCCCCCTTAGTGCAGCTTGACGCCCGTCTTAGCCTGCAAGGCTTCGCGGGTCACGCCAGGCGCGAGTTCCACCACCTTCAGGCCCTGCGGCGTCACGTCCATCACGGCCAGGTCAGTGATGATGCGGTCCACCACCCCCACGCCCGTGAGCGGCAGCGTGCACTGGGGCAGGATCTTCAGATCTTCGGTGCCGTCCTTTTTCTTGGCGACGTGCTCCATCAAGATGATGACGCGCGGCACACCGGCGACCAGGTCCATGGCGCCGCCCATGCCCTTGACCATCTTGCCGGGGATCATCCAGTTGGCCAGGTCGCCTTTTTCGCTGAC
>JBIKUT010000096.1:0-7300 GCA_044347465.1 Ramlibacter sp. | reverse complement strand
TCATCTCGCCGGCCGGGGCGGGGCGCGATTCGAGGTTGGTGAGGGCGGCATTGACCGCTTCGTCGACGTAGCTGGCAATGCGCGCCTCGTCAAAATACGCCAGACCGAATCGCCCGCCGCCGCCGCCCGAGCCGGACTCGCGGCGGCCGTTTTGTTCGGCGATGACGCTGACCGACAGGCGCACCAGCGGACGCACGTCAGCGGCCAGGGTGCCGTCGGCGCGGGCCACCATGACCACATCCCATTCGCTGGCCAGGCCCGCCATGACCTGCACCACGCGCGGATCTTTGGCGCGGGCCAGGGTCTCGACCCGGCCCAGGAGGCTGACCTTGGCCGTGCTGTCCAGGCTGGCGATGGGATCGAGCCCGGGATAGAGGACGCGGCTGGCCGCGACCTTGCGCGCGGGCACCTTGACGCGGCCCTTGCCGCTGGCTGCACCGATGGCGCGCACGGTGCGGGCGGCGTCGAGCAGCGAGGCCTCGGAGATGTCGTCGGAATAGGCGAAGGCGGTCTTCTCGCCGCTCACGGCGCGCACGCCCACACCCTGATCGATGCTGAAGCTGCCGGTCTTGACGATGCCCTCTTCCAGGCTCCAGCCTTCGCTGCGCGTGTACTGAAAGTACAGGTCGGCATCGTCCACCCGGTGGGTGGCGATCTCGGCCAGGGCGCGCGAAAGGTGGGTTTCGTTCAGGCCGAAGGGTTCGAGCAGCATGCGCTGCGCGATGGCCAGGCGTTCGAGGGTGGGTTCGCGGGAAATCATCGAGTCATTCTAGAGGGCCGCTGGCACCCTCGCAGGCCCTGCGCGTTCAAGTCTGCACCAGGCGCCGGGCTTTGGCGATGGACATCAGGATGCCCAGGGCCAGGCCCAGTGTGACCATGGCCGTGCCACCGTAACTGATAAACGGTAGGGGCACGCCCACCACGGGCAGGATGCCGCTGACCATGCCCATGTTCACGAAGGCATAGGTAAAGAAGATCGTGGTCACGGCCCCTGCCATCAGGCGCGCGAACAGTGTGGAGGCTTCCATGGCGATGGTCAGCCCGCGCAGGATCAGGAAGACAAAGCCGGCGATCAGCAGCAGATTGCCCAAAAGACCAAATTCCTCGGAATAGGCGGCAAAGATGAAGTCGGTGGTGCGCTCGGGGATGAACTCCAGGTGGGTCTGGGTGCCCTGCATGAAGCCCTTGCCGAAGAAACCGCCCGAGCCGATGGCGATCATCCCCTGGATGATGTGAAAGCCCTTGCCCAAAGGATCGCGCGTGGGATCGAGCAGCGTGCAGATTCGCTGCTGCTGGTAATCATGCAGCACGGGCCAGCGGTTGCCATCCACGCACAGCTGGGGCTCAAAGACGATCAGCAAGATGATGCCCACCACCGCCAACAAGGCCGGCGGCACGATCAGCTTCAGCGGCAGGCCGGCGAAGAAAATCACCGACAGGCCGGCGGCCAGCACCAGCAGCGAGGTGCCCAGATCGGGCTGCCTCATGATCAGGCCCACCGGCACCACCAGCAGCAAGCCAGCGACCGCGAAATCGAAGGGGCGCAGCTGCCCTTCGCGCTTTTGAAACCACCAGGCCAGCATCAGCGGCATGGCGATCTTGAGGATTTCACTGGGCTGGATCACGATGCCCAAGTTGATCCAGCGCCGGGCCCCCTTCTTGGTGATGCCGAAGATGGCCACGGCAATCAAAAGCGCCACGCCGGCCACGTAAAGGGGCACGGCCAGGGAAATCAGGCGCTGGGGGGGGACCTGGGCCACGACAAACATCACGAAGCCCGCAATCAGCATGTTGCGGCTGTGGTCCGCGAAGCGTGTGCCGTGGTCAAAGCCCGAGGAATACATGGTGAGCAAGCCCGCACTGGCCAGCAAAAAGATGGCAAAGGCGAGCGGGCCGTCGAAGCCTTGCAGCAGCGGCGCCAAGCGTCGCCACAGGGGAGGTTTTTCGAACACGGCAGTCATGGGCACGAATTATCGCCGGTGGCATGATGGCCCCGCCCTCGCCGCCCCCATGAAACCACCCGGGCAGGACCCAGCCGAGCGCTTTTTCTTCGAACCGCGCTACGTCGATGAATTGCGCGCCTTGGCGCCCGCCCAGGTCACGCGACCCGAGCGCTATTACGCCGTGATCGCCAAGGGCGACGAGGTGCTGGACTGGCGCGAGATGTGCGGCCGTTACCCGGGGGCGCAGATGCAGCTGCTCGAAGGCGGCGACCACGCCCTGTCCGACTTTTCTGACCATATCGGCGAGGCCCTGGGCTTCCTCGGGCTGTAGCCGCCGCCCCAGGGGGCCATGGGACAATCCCTGGATGTACGCACTGTTTGAAGAAGCCGGGAGATTCCAGGCGGGCCGGGTCCTGTCTGAGGCCGAGGCGTCGGCCCAGATCGAGCTGGAAACCGGCAAGCGGGTGAAGGTTAAGGCCGCCCACATCCTGCTGAAGTTCGACAAGCCCCAACCGGCCGAATTCATCGCCCGTGCCCAAGCCCTGGCCCAGGGCATCGAGCTGGAACTGGCCTGGGAATTTGCGCCCGAAGACGAATTCGGATTTGCCGACTTGGCACGTGACTACTTCAGCGCCAGCGCCGGGCTGGACCAACAAGCCGCCGCCCTGTTTCGCCTGTTCGAGGCCCCGCACTACTTTCGGCGCGCCGGCAAGGGCCGCTTCAAGAAGGCACCCGCCGAGATCGTGCAACAGGCCCTCGTGGCCATCGAGAAGAAAAAGCAGCAGCAGGCCCAGATCGCCGAGTGGGCCCAGGCCCTGGTCGCGGGCACCTGCCCGGATCCAATCCGCGAGCAGCTTTACCGCATCTTGTTTCGGCCCGACAAGAACGCGCCCGAGTACAAGGCCGTGGTCGAGGCCTCGCGCGCCGCGCAGCTGGCGCCCCTGACCCTGCTACAAAAGGCTGGCGCGATCGACTCGGCCTACCAGTTCCACTGGAAGCGGTTCCTCTTTGAACACTTTCCCAAGGGCACCGGCTTTCCTGCCCTGACCGCACCCGCCATCGCCGACGAACTGCCCTTGGGGCCTGTGCCGGCCTGGTCCATCGATGACTCGGCCACCACCGAGATCGACGACGCGCTCTCGGTGCAGGGCCTGGGTACCGGCACGGTGACGCTGGGCATTCACATCGCGGCGCCCGGCCTGGCCTTGCAGCCGGCCTCCGCGGTCGACCAGGTGGCACGCCTGCGTCTGTCGACCGTGTACATGCCGGGCCACAAGATCACCATGCTGCCCGACGACGTGGTGCAGGCCTACACCCTGCAAGAGGGCCGGGATTGCCCCGCCGTCTCGCTGTATGTGCAATTTGACGAAGCCACACTCACCGTCCAAGACAGCGTCACGCGCCTGGAGCGGGTGACCATCGCCGCCAACCTGCGGCATGACCAGCTCGATGCGTCCATCACCGAAGCCTGGCTGGACGACCCGGCCCACGTGGGCGAAGGCGAGCCCGTCCCCGACGTGGCCGCCGGCCTGCGCGCACCGCTATCGTTCTTGTATCGACTGGCCCGTCACCTGAAGGCGCAGCGCGAAGTGGTGCGTGGCAAGCCCGAGACCTTCAACCGGCCCGACTACAACTTCCGCCTCGCCGACCATGACGGCAGCGAGCCCACCGGCCACGAGCAGGTGCAGATCACCGTACGCCGGCGTGGCGCGCCGCTGGATTTGATCGTGGCCGAAGCCATGATCCTGGCCAATAGCACCTGGGGCCAGTGGCTGGCTGATTTGGGTGTGCCTGCGATCTACCGCAGCCAAGCCAGCATGGCACCGGGCGTGAAAGTGCGTATGGGCACCAAGGCCGCCCCGCACGCCGGCATCGGCGTCAAGTGCTACGCCTGGAGCACCTCGCCCCTGCGCCGCTATACCGATCTGGTGAACCAGTGGCAGATCATCGCGGCGGCCCGCCACGGACGCACCGCCGCTCTGGCCGCGCCCTTCAAGCCCAAGGACGCGGAGCTGTTCTCGATCATCTCGGGCTTTGATGCCGCCTACAGCGCCTACAACGGCTACCAGGCGGGCATGGAGCGGTTCTGGACCCTGAAGTACCTGCACCAGCAAGGCATCACCGAGCTCACGGCTACGGCCTTTCGTGAAGGCCTGGTGCGCGCCGACGACCTGCCGCTGGTGCTGCCGGTGCTGGGGGCTAACAACCTTGCGCGAGGCGCGCGCGTGCGCGTCAAGCTCGGGGCGATCGACGAGATTGCGCTGGACGTGCACGGCACGGTGATCGAGCGCCTGGACACCGAGTCCGAGCCGGCGGCCGTTGACGAAGACAGCGGCGAGGAGGAGCCGGTGGCCGGCCCGATCGCCATCGCAGTGGACGTCAGCGAGGAAGCGCCCGGCGCCGATAATTCAAGCCCGTGAAGTTCAAGTCCCTGAGCCCCCTGCAGATCGCGCTGGCCGTCTCCGTGGCGGCCCATGCGGCCTTGCTGGCGGTGCGCTTTGTAGACCCCGAGCGCTTCAACCGCGTCTTTCAGGACACGCCGCTGGAGGTGGTCCTGGTCAATTCCCGCACCACCGAGCGGCCCGACAAGGCCCAGGCCATCGCCCAGGCCACGATGGCCGGTGGCGGTGAGGCCCAGGCAGGCCGCGCCACGTCGCCGCTGCCGCCGTCGATGCTGACCGCTGCGGGCGATGCCAGCGAAGAATCCCAGCGCAAGATCGAGGCGATGCAAACGCAGCAGATGATGCTGCTGGCCCAGGCCCGCCAAGCCCTGGCCGCCCTGCCCCCACCCGATCCCAAGCAAGCGGCCGACTCGCCCGACGCCCGGGCGCGCGAAGAAAAGCGGCGCCAACTGACCAAGCTGCTGGCAGAGATCGAGCGCCGCATCCAGGAAGAAAACGCCCGGCCCAAGAAACGCTACATCAGCCCCGCCACGCGCGAGGAGGTTTATGCGCTTTATTACGACGGCCTGCGTCGGCGCATCGAGGAACGCGGCACGCGTAACTTCCCTGAGGTGGCCGGCCAGAAGCTGTATGGCGAGCTGACCCTGGCGCTGACCATCGATCAGGATGGCCGCGTCCTGTCCGCCGAGGTGGTGGAAAGCTCCGGGCAGCAGGTGCTGGATCGACGTGCCATCGGCATCGCCACGGCGGCGGGGCCCTTCGGGCGTTTTAACGAGGCCATGCGCCAGCGCGCCGACCAGATCGTGGTCGTGTCGCGTTTTCGCTTCACGCGCAACGAAACTCTTGAAACCAGCGCCGCAGGCCGCTGACGATCCGACGCAAGGAAACACGACGATGGACCGCTATGGCGTGATGGGCAATCCGGTCGCACACAGCAAGTCGCCTTGGATCCATGCGCGTTTCGCGCAGCTCACGGAGCAGGCCCTGCGCTATGAGGCCCTTCTGGTGCCCCTGGACGGCTTCGCGCAGGCGGTGCAAGCGCTGCGCGCCAGCGGGGGCCGGGGCTGCAATGTGACCGTGCCCTTCAAGTTCGAGGCTGCGGCCTTGCCGGGCCTGCACCTGTCCGAGCGCGCGGCGCTAGCCGGCGCGTGCAACACCCTGCGCTTCGATGGCGACGCGATCTTTGGCGACAACACCGATGGTGTCGGCCTGGTGCGAGACATCACCGTCAACGCCGGGGTGCCGCTGGCGGGCCGTCGCATCTTGCTGGTGGGCGCGGGCGGTGCAGGTGCGGGGGTGCTGGGACCGCTGCTGCAAGCCGGGCCCGCCGCCCTCACGATCGCCAACCGCAGCCCCGACAAGGCGGATTCACTCGCCGCCGGCCATGCGGATCTCGCCCACCGACACGGCGTGACGCTGTCGGCCTGCGGGCTGGAGGACGTGGGCACCGCCTATGACATCGTGATCAATGCCAGCGCCAGCAGCCTGACCGGTCAGGCCCCACCCATTGCGCCCACCGTGCTGCGCGCGGGCACGCTGGCCTGCGACCTGATGTACGGACCGGGCGCCCAGGCCTTCCTGGACTGGGCACGGCAGCACGGGGCGCAGGCGCGCGACGGCCTGGGCATGTTGGTGGAACAAGCGGCCGAGTCCTTCTCGATCTGGCGCGGGGTGATGCCCCCGGCGAGTCAGGTGCTGTCGGAGTTGCGCGCGCTGCTGGAGACGCCCCAGGCATGAATGCGATCGGACGCTGGCTCCTGCTGCTGGTGATCGCGGTCTTGGGGCTGCAGCTTTTCTTTATCCTGCGCATTGCGCTGATGGCGGTGGTGGATCCGCAATCGAGCACCTTCGAGCGCTCCGAGGCCTGGCGCATCGCCACCCAGAAACCCACTGGCCTGCGCTGGCGCCAGGAGTGGACGCCCTATGCGCGGATTTCCGATCACCTCAAACGCGCGGTCATCACCTCCGAGGATGACAGCTTCGTCAACCACGACGGCGTCGATTGGGAGGCGATCGAGAAAGCCTGGCAACGCAATGCCAAGGCCGAAGCCGAGGCGGCACGGCGCGCACAAGGCAAAGCCCCAGCCCAGCGCGCGCCCAAGATCGTGGGCGGCTCCACCATCACGCAGCAACTGGCCAAGAACCTGCTGCTCTCGGGCGAGCGGACCTTCGTGCGAAAGAGCCAGGAAATGGTGCTGACCTTCGCCCTGGAGACCTTCCTGACCAAGGAGCGGATCCTCGAGATCTACCTGAACCACGTCGAGTGGGGCGAGGGCGTGTTCGGCGCCGAGGCGGCGGCGCAGCATTACTTTCGCAAGAGCGCGGCGCGTCTGACCCCTTACGAGGCCGCGCGGCTGGCGGTGATGCTGCCGCGTCCGCGCTATTTCGAGAAGCTGCCGCAATCGGACTACCTCGCCAACCGCGCCAGTGTGATCATGGGCCGTATGCGCGACGCCGAGCTGCCCTGAGATGCCGATGACGCCATGACGCCATCGCCTACCCTGCTCGTGACGCTGCTGCTGTTCGTCGCGTATGTGGCGCTGCTGGTGTGGGCGCTGCGCCGGCAAAAGCAGATCGTGCAGGGACCGTGGCTGTTTTTCCTGCGGGCCTTTTTTCCCAACTGGAAGTTCTATCACGCAGTGGGTCGGCCACCGCGCCTGTACGTACGCGCGCAAGCCGAGTCAGGTGAGTGGGGAATCTGGCAACGGGTGTATCCGCGACGTACGCGCAAGCTGTGGCACCTGGTGCACAACGCCGATGTGAACCTGGCGCTGTCCCACCAGAACCTGGTGGACCATCTGGCCGCCGACATCAATGACCTGCCGGAAGATGCTGACGTACGCGAGTGCGTGAGCTATCAGCTGGTGGCGCGCCTGGCACGCACCGCCTTGCCATCGCAAGCACGGGCCTACCAGTTCGAGCTGCGGCTGGATTCCCCAAGGGGCGAAGAGGCTC
>JBIKUT010000095.1:0-7317 GCA_044347465.1 Ramlibacter sp. | reverse complement strand
CGGCAGCGGCGATCTGCGCTCATCTCCTGAGCCTTCTGACATGACGTCCTCTGTGGTCGGCTGCGACTTCTCCAGCAGCCCTACCCGGCGCAAGCCGATCGTGCTGGCTTTCGGCACGCGGCGTGGCGACGCCGTGGTGCTCGATCGCATCGAGAAGATGCCCACACTCGAGGGCTGGGGCCAGTGGCTGGCACAACCTGGCGATTGGGTGGGCGGCTTTGATGTGCCTTTCGGCTTGCCGCGCGAGCTCGTGGCGCACCTGGGGTGGCCCTTGCAGTGGGCCGATTGCATGGCGCATTACGCCAGCCTCTCGCGTGCGCAGATCCGCGACACTTTTGCGGCTTTTTGCGACGCCCGCCCGGTGGGCGGCAAGTTTGCGCACCGCGCTTTTGACAAGCAGGCTGGCTCCAGCCCCTCGATGAAATGGGTGAATCCGCCGGTGGCCTACATGCTGCATGCGGCCGTGCCTCTCTTGCTCGCCGCCGGCGTGCACCTGCCGGGCCTGCATGCGGGCGATGCGCGCCGCGTGGCGCTCGAAGCCTATCCGGGTCTGCTCGCGCGCGAGTTGATCGAGCGACGCAGCTACAAGAGCGACGACCCCGCCAAGCAGACACCCGAGCGTCTGATCGCACGCAAGGACTTGCTCGAAGCCCTGGAGACCGGACGCAGTCGGTTGGCCCTGCGCCTGAAGATCACCCACGCCCAGCGCGATGCGCTGGTGCAAGACGCCAGTGGCGACAGCCTGGATGCCGTGCTGTGCATGATTCAGGCGGCCTGGGCGCAGCGCCAGGGTGCGCCCGCCTGGGGCTTGCCCGCGCAGGTCGACCCCCTGGAGGGATGGATCCTGACCGCCTGATCGCGCGCTTCAGGCGCTGGGGTGACCCAAGGCGGCCAGGGCCTCCGGGTCGGTGCGATGCAGGCGCAGCAGCGGGTCCTCCTCTAAGGCCCCTGCGCGACGCAGCATGTTTTCAACCGGCAGCTTCAGACCGCTCAGATGCAGCGTCACACCGCGACTGGCCAGGTAGCGTCGCAGTTGGGCGAAGACCTCCACGCCGGTGGCGTCGATGCGGTTGATCGGGTGCGCAAACAGACACACCTGACGCACCTGCGGATCCTGCGCGAGGTGTTCGACCACGGCGCGCTCCAAGGCGCTGGCCGAGGCGAAATCGAGTGCGTCGTCCATGCGCAGCGCATAGGTGTGGGGTGCGATGGGTGCGAGTTTCCAAAGATGGCGATCACGCAGGCTGCCGTCGGGGTGCAGGCCCACTTCGATGATGCGCGGATGCAGACGGTGGTGCAGAAAGTGCGCCAGCCCCAGCACCACGCCCGTGAGCACGCCCCAGTAAATGCGGGGTGCGGTGAGCAGCGTGGCGGCGAAGGTGGCGATGGCGATGCCGGCCTCGACGCGATCCAGTCGCCACAGCGAGGGGAACAGGCGCGGCTTGATCAGCCCCAATACCGCCGACACCACGATGGCCGACAGCACCGCCGAGGGCACGTGGTACAGCGTGGGCATCAGAAAGAGAAGCGCCGCCAGCACGATGAGCGCACCGCAGACGGCCGACCAGCCGGTGCGCGCGCCCGCCTGCAGCGTGATCGCTGACCGCGAGAACGAGGCGCTGGTGGGAAAGCTGCCGCACAAGGCCGAGGCGACCTTGCCCACGCCCTGGCCGATCAGGTCCTGGTTGGCATCCCAGCGTCGGCCTTCGCGCTGGTTCTCGATCTTGGCGCTGGAGGCCATCTCCAGCGAGCTGACCAGCGTGATCACCGCAGCGGGTGCAATCAGCGAGGCGAACTGCTCCCAGGCCGGCAGCCCCGGCCAGTACAAGGACGGCAGACCCGCCGGCAGCTCGCCGATCACCGCGCCGCGCGTGGCATAGCCCGTGGCAGCACTGAGGGCCGCGGTTGCGGCGACCACGATCAACACCACCGGTACGCGGGGCAGCACGCGCTTGCCCACCTCAAACAGGACCAGACTGCCCAGGCCATATCCCAGGGTCTCGGGGTTGAGGGTGGGGCCTGACAGCAGGTTCGCCAGCGGCCCCTTCGCGCCCACGAGGGCCGGTAGCTGCGAGGCGATGATCAAAAGAGCCGCTGCCTGCGTGAAGCCGGCGAGCACGGGCGCGCTCACGA
The DNA here is from genome assembly GCA_044347465.1 of Ramlibacter sp. Taxonomy (GTDB): domain Bacteria; phylum Pseudomonadota; class Gammaproteobacteria; order Burkholderiales; family Burkholderiaceae_C; genus Ramlibacter. Next base: position 5,184 of record JBIKUT010000095.1, on the reverse strand, counting down.
GATTGAGCAGCCAGGCGGAGCCAGTGGCGCCCACCGCCAGTTGCATCGCCCCAGAGAGCAGGGCGAGCCAGACCGCCAGCGCCACCCACTGCGAACTGCCCGGTTCGGCCATACCCACCAGAGACGCGCCCACCAATACGCAAGTGAGGGCGGCGGGGCCGACGGACAGTCGGCTCGATTGGCTGAAAAGCACCGCCAACACCATCGGGAGAAAAGCGGCATACAGGCCGGTGATCAGCGGCATGCCGGCCAGGCCTGCATAGGCCACCGACTGCGGAATCATCACCACCACCACGGTGAGAGCGGCAGCGAACTCTCCGCGCAGAAGGGCCGCATCAGGACGCGGCCAGTGCAGGAAGGGAAACCAACGAGACAGCTTGGACATCCCCCCGAGCTTAACGCTGCGGCATGTCCTGGGCGCCGTAGCCCAAGCTGATGGTCGCATCGTCCGGGATCGGAGGCATGCTGGCATTCCAGGCTTCCCAGTCCTGGCGCATGCGGGCCAGTCGCTCCGGCTCGCGGGCCGCCAGGTTGGCGCGTTCGCGTTCATCGCCAGGAATGTTGAACAGGTAATCGTGGCCGTCGACACGCAGGTACTTCCAGTCGCCTGCGCGAGCGGCGCGTTGGCCACGGTGGTTCATGCGCCAGTACATCGGCCGCTGCAGGAGCGCATCGGGTTGGCGCAGCACCGGCATCAGCGACACGCCGTCCAACGGGTAGTCTGGTTGGGGCTGCACACCACCGGCCTCGAGGAAAGTGGCCGACCAGTCCATGCTCAAACAGTGCTGACGTGTGGTGCGACCCGGGGCGATCACGGCGGGCCAGTGTGCGATCCAAGGCACGCGGATGCCGCCCTCGGTCAGGTCCATCTTGCCGCCCACCAGGGGCCAGTTGTCGGAGAAGCGCTCGCCGCCGTTGTCGCTGGTGAAGATCACCAGGGTGTTGTGGTCCATGCCATGCCGGCGCAGGGCGTCCATCACCCAGCCGATGCCTTCGTCCATGTGATGGATCATGCGTTGGTAGGTGTGGATGTTGCCGCCATCGAGGTGAAACAGCTTGCCGCGCAGCGCCGGTGCGAGATGGGCGTCGTCGCGCGTTTCCCAGGGCCAGTGCGGCGCGGTGTAGTGCAGGCTCAGGAGGAAGGGAGCGTCCTGTGTGGCCATGCGGTCGATGTAGTCCACCGCGCGGCGTGACAGCAGGTCGGTCAAGTAGCCGTCTTCCTCTTTTTCTTCTTCGCCCGACCACAGGTCATGCACGCCGGTGCCGGCCGCGTGGTTGAAGTAATCGACGCCACCGGCCATGGGGCCGAAGAATTCTTCATAGCCCGAACGCAGGGGGCCGAAGGTGGGCGGGTAGCCCAGGTGCCATTTGCCGATCAAGGCGGTGCGATAGCCGGCATCACGCAGCAGGGAGGGCAGGGTGGGATGGTCGGTAGGCAGGCCCAGCGTGGTGCTGTGGCGGGCTCGGCTGTTAATGGGTTCTTCGGCGGCGCCACGCAGGCGGTACTGGTAGCGCCCGGTCATGATGGCAAAGCGCGTGGGCGAGCACACCGGCGAGTTGGAGTAGCCCTCGGTGAAGCGCAGGCCTTGGGCTGCCAGGCGATCCAGGACGGGCGAGACCGGGCCGAAGCGCGCGTCGCGCCCGCCGTAGCAGCCCAGGTCGGCGAAGCCCAGGTCGTCGGCGACGATGTAGATCAGGTTGGGACGGCGTGATGTCATGCCACGACTCTAGTGGCGCGACGCGCGATGGCTCAGAGCAATCGACCTGGGTAAACCCTGATCTCTTCTTCGTCCATGACCTGAATCCAGGTCGGCGACGACCTGTCGCCGCATCAGCGCGTGGGCGCGCGCACGATCAGGTTATTGCGCACGCTCTTGACCCCCTGGACCTCGCGCGCAAGGGCCTCGGCGCGGGCCTTTTCGGCTTCGGAGGTCGCAAAGCCGGATAAGGCCACCGTGCCATTGAGCGAGTCGACGTTGATCGACAAGCCGCCGGTGGACTTGTCCTCGAGCAAGCGGGCCTTGACGCCCGCCGTGATGCCCGTGTCGTCTATGTAGCTGCCCATCGTCGATTGCCCGCGCGTGACGGCGCAGCCGCTTGCGAAGACAGACAGGGTGGCGGCGCTGGCCAGAGCCAGGATGCGCAGGGTGTGAAGCATGGTGTGTTCCTTGAAAATCTCGGGATGACGGCCGCGGGTGAGACTGCGCAACACGCCGGCGGCCGCAGCCATCCCGCCGGCGTGGGTTCATCAGGGGCCGCGATCGCGCGGGGGCGCGCGGCGTGCGGCCAGTACCGACATCGCCAGCGAGGCCAGGTTCGAAGACTTGAGCGCGGCGACCAGCACGCCGGTCACTGACATCAGCCTCCAGGGGCGCGCCATCACCAGGGCGGCACCGATCGCCGCGGCGATGCCCAGAAAAGCCAGGGGATGCCGGCGGCCCCAGTGCGATAGCAAGGGCCCGACCAGCCCGGCGGCCAGGCGCGCGGGGTGATCTTCCCAGTGGTGGCGCGCGGCATCGCGTGCGCTACGCCACGGTGAGGCCTGTGCCTGGGAGGATGGGGTGTCCCGCGCGCTTTGCTGCAGGTAATCCAGGAGGGTCAGACGCGATCGCGCCAGGCGCTGTGCGGCCGTCAGTGCCGTGTGCGTCGCGTCGGGCTGCGCCGGCGAGCTCATGCCGAACCCAGGCTTCCAAGGGTGTCGACATCGGCCTGGAACTGCGCGCGCAGCTCACTGAGGGCGGCCTGCGGCGGTTTGCGCCGTGCCCACAGGTAGGCCCCGATCGCCAGGGCCAGTGCAAGCCCCGGTACCAGCAGCAGCATCCAGTGAAACTCGTGCTGGAGGGCGGCCATCATGGCCGCCACACCTGCGAGCATCAGAAACACGACGAAGGCCAGGATCGCAAGGGCCCACGCGATGGCACGCCGTACGAGCCAGGCACCGGTGACCTGCGTCTCCTGGCGTATCAAGTCGGCATAGCCGGCCAGGTGGGCCAGGACCAGATCAGGCCGGCGCACCAGCACCGAGAAGAGGGGGTGCAGCGCCATGTGTCGGCGTGTGGATTCAGTAGCGGTGATGACGACGGCGTGCGACCAAGATCGCTGCCGTGACCAGCGCGCCGATACCCACGGCGATCAGGGCGGCGCGCACGGGCTGGTCGGCGACGTAGCGCGAGGTCGCGCCGGCATAGTCATGGACCCTGCGCTGGACCCCGCTGGCGGTGTCGGCGACCCCCTCACGCAGATCGCGCATTTTTTCGGCGGCTCGCTCCAGTGCCAGGGCGGCGAGTTCGCGCGTGCTGTCAAAGACACCGCCACTGGCGATCGAGCCGGTATCGGCCGGCGATCCGTTGGCGCGTGCTTGACGAGGCTGTCGTTGTTCGATCATGGCGGGGTCCTCGGGCGAAGAAGTCATGGGCGCCCAGCGTACGGTGCTAGGTCAGCTGTCACCGATCGGCGCGGAACCCGAAACCCGGTAGGCCCACGCGGCGCCGCGCTGTAGGACGCTTTGCGCGCATGGCGTTCGGCTCGTGCGATCGCATTCAATTGGATTTATGCGTCACAAGGCCTCTATTGAAGATGCGGTGTGCATAGAATTGCTGCTTATCGTTCCCGCAAATGCAACCATTTAGGTTCATTCGGGGGTGAGGCAAGCAGCAGGCGAAGAAAGAGAACGGACATGATCAAAGTCGGCATCGTGGATGACCACGCCATCGTGCGTTCAGGGCTCAAGCAGTTTTTCTCCGAGCAAGTGGACCTGAGGGTGGTGGGCGAGGCGGCCACCGGACGCGAGGCCATCGACCTGGTTCGCACCACCGAACTGGACGTGCTGGTGATGGACCTGTCCATGCCAGGTCAGAGTGGCATCGACGCCTTGGGGATGATTCGCGCCAAGGCGCCCGACGTGGGCATCCTGATCCTCTCGGGCTATCCCGAGGCGCACTACGCGATGAACCTCATACGCCAGGGGGCCAGCGGTTACTTGAACAAGGAGTGCGAGCCGATGGAGATCGTCAACGCGATCCGCACCATCGCGCTGGGGCGCCGCTACATCTCGCCGGCAGTGGCCGAACTGCTCGCGCAGCAACTCAATCGCAAGGAGGGCGGCGCGCCCCACGAGCAGCTGTCCGAGCGCGAGTTCCAGGTGTTTCTCAAGCTCGCCAAGGGCGAGACGGCGGGGGACATTGCACGGGCGCTGTCGCTGTCAGTCAAGACGGTGAGCACCTACCGCACGCGTCTGATGGAAAAAATGAGCCTCGCCTCCAACAGCGACCTCACCTACTACGCCCTGAAGAACAAACTGATCGACTGAAGTTTCAGACCGCAGACGTGTGCGGTGCGTGCGATCCGCACACCGGGCAAGCCGCCTGGCGCGACACGCGGATCTCGTTCCATTCCATACGCAGGCCGTCGAGCATCAGCAGGCGACCGGTCAGCGTCGTGCCGGCGCCCGCCAGGAGCTTGAGCGCCTCGGCAGCCTGCAGGCTGCCGATCACGCCCACCAGGGGCGCGAACACGCCCATCGTGGCGCAACGCGTTTCTTCGACTGCCTGCTGCGGCGGAAACACGCAGGCATAGCAAGGCGCCTGGTCATCGCGCGGGTCGTAGACGGCGACCTGGCCATCGAAGCGGATCGCCGCGCCGGAGACCAGCGGCACGCGATGGCGCACGCAGGCCGCATTGATCGCGTGGCGGGTGGCGAAGTTGTCGGTGCAATCGAGTACCACGCTGGCGCCCGGCACCAGCGTATCGAGCAGTGCCGCGTCGGCACGCTGCGCCACGACCTGCACATTGACGGCGGGATTGAGCGCGTGGATTGCCGCACGCGCCGATTCGACCTTGGCTTGGCCCACACGGTCCTGGGCGTGTGCGATTTGCCGCTGCAGGTTGGTCACATCGACGGTATCGGCATCGACCAGGGTGATGCGCCCGAGGCCCGCGCTGCCCAGGTACAGGGCCACGGGCGAGCCCAGGCCGCCTGCGCCGATCACCACCGCGTGGGATGCAGCCAGGCGCTCCTGGCCCTCGACGCCGATTTCCTCCAGCAGGATGTGGCGCGAATAGCGAAGCAGGTCGTCGTCGGTCATGGGGTCAGGGGACGGGCGATGTAAAAAGCCGGCCTGCTTGCGCAGACCGGCTTGGGAGGGCGTGGGCGGCGGAGCCTCAGTTGTCCTTCTTTTCGTCCTT
>JBIKUT010000094.1:0-7355 GCA_044347465.1 Ramlibacter sp. | reverse complement strand
CCTGGGCGACATGGACTTCAAGGTGGCCGGCACCACGCACGGCATCACCGCCTTGCAGATGGACATCAAGATCCAGGGCATCACCAAGGAAATCATGCAGGTCGCTCTGGCCCAGGCCAAAGAAGCGCGCATGCACATTCTGGGCAAGATGCAAGACGCCATGGGCGAGGCCAAGGCCGAAGTGAGCAACTTCGCGCCCAAGCTGTACACCATGAAGATCAACCCCGAGAAGATCCGTGACGTGATCGGCAAGGGCGGCGCCGTCATTCGCGCGCTGACCGAAGAAACCGGTTGCCAGATCAACATCGAGGAAGATGGCACCATCACCATCGCCGCCACCGACGCCGCCAAGGCCGATGTGGCCAAGCAGCGCATCGAGCAGATCACGGCCGAAGTCGAAATCGGCAAGGTCTACGAAGGCCCGATCACCAAGATCCTGGACTTCGGCGCGTTGGTCAATCTGCTGCCCGGTAAGGACGGTCTGCTGCATATCAGCCAGATCGCCCACGAGCGCGTCGAGAAGGTCACCGACTACCTGTCCGAAGGCCAGGTCGTGCGCGTGAAGGTGCTCGAGACCGACGAAAAGGGCCGCGTCAAGCTGTCCATGAAGGCGCTGCTCGATCGCCCCGCGCGCGAGCCGCAGCCCGAAGCACAGGGCGAGTAAACGCATCCCTGCCTCCCCCATGGCCCGTGCCTGCCGGCACGGGCTTTTTGACGAAAAGCCCACATGAAAGTTGTCGAGATCCGCGAATACGGCGCCCCCGAGGTGCTGCAGCCCGCCGAACGCCCTGCGCCCGAAGCGGCGGCGGGTGAGTTGCTGATTCGCGTGACTGCCAGCGGCGTCAACCGCCCTGACGTGCTCCAGCGCACCGGCAACTACCCGGTGCCGCCCGGCGCCTCGGACATTCCTGGCCTCGAAGTGGCCGGCGTGATCGAGAGCGGCGACGCGGCGGCCATGGCCCGCGCGGGCTTGAAGGTCGGTGACCGCGTGTGCGCGCTGGTCTCTGGGGGCGGCTATGCCCAGTACTGCGTGGCCCCGGTGGGCCAGTGCCTGCCTGTGCCGGATGGTTTGTCGGATATCGAGGCGGCTTCGCTGCCCGAGACCTTCTTCACCGTCTGGAGCAATGTGTTTGACCGTGCCCGCTTGCAAGCCGGCGAGACCTTGTTGGTGCAAGGCGGCAGCAGCGGCATCGGCGTGACCGCCATCCAGATGGCCAAGGCCATGGGAGCGACGGTGCTGGTCACTGCCGGCAGTGACGCCAAATGCCAGGCCTGTCTGGCGCTGGGGGCTGACCACGCCATCAACTACCGCACGCACGATTTCGCCGAGGAGGCCAAGCGCCTGACCGGCGGCGTCGGCGTGAACGTGATCCTGGACATGGTCGCCGGTGCTTACGTCGCCCGTGAGGTCGAGTGCCTGGCCGAGGACGGTCGTCTGGTGATCATCGCGGTGCAAGGCGGGATCAAGAGCGAATTCAACGCCGGCCTGGTGCTGCGTCGCCGCTTGCAGATCACCGGCTCCACCCTGCGTCCGCGCCCGGTGGCCTTCAAGTCCGCGATCGCGCAATCCTTGCGCCAGCATGTCTGGCCCTTGATCGCCGCCGGCAAGATCAAACCCGTGATCCATTCCACGTTTGCAGCCGCCCAGGCGGCGGACGCCCACGTGCTCATGGAATCCAACCAGCACGTCGGCAAGATCGTGCTGACCTGGTGAACGGCCACATCCCATCGCCCAAGCAGCCATGAAGAAAAAACTCATCGCCGGCAACTGGAAGATGAACGGGGGCCGAGAGGCCAACGAGGCGCTGGTGCGCGCGATCGCGGCGGGGCTGTCCGCCCACGCGTCTTCCTGTGATGCCGCCGTCTGTGTGCCCGCACCGTATCTGGCGCAGGTGCAGGCGCTGTGTCAGGGCAGCGCCCTGACCTGGGGGGCACAGGATGTCTCCGAGCACGAGCAGGGTGCCTACACCGGCGAGGTGTCGGCCCGCATGCTGCGTGACTTCGGCACCCGCTACGCCATCGTCGGCCACTCCGAGCGTCGCCAGTACCACGGCGAATCCGATGCGCTCGTCTCTCACAAGGCGCGCGCCGCGTTGGCCCAGGGCATCACGCCCATCGTCTGCGTGGGCGAGACCCTGGCCGAGCGTGAAGCCGGTCAGACCGAGGCCGTGGTCAAACGCCAGCTGGCCGCTGTGATCCACGACAACGGCCATTGCATCAGCGAAATCGTGGTCGCTTACGAGCCCGTGTGGGCGATTGGCACCGGCAAGACCGCCACGCCCGAACAGGCGCAACAGGTCCACGCGGTGCTGCGCGCCCAGCTTCAGGCCGCGACGTCGCACAGCGACCGCATTCACTTGCTTTACGGCGGCAGCATGAACGCCGCCAATGCCGCCAGTTTGCTGGCCCAGCCCGATATCGACGGCGGCCTCATCGGCGGCGCGTCGCTCAAGGCGGCCGACTTTCTTCAGATCATCGCTTCGGCCCGCGCGGCCTAGGCCGCTGCCTCACTTTTAGGAGTCCATTTCCATGAGTTTTCTGTTCAACCTGATCCTGACCGTCCAGCTCTTGTCCGCGCTGGGCATGATCGGCCTCATCCTCGTCCAGCAAGGCAAGGGAGCTGACATGGGTGCGGCCTTTGGCACCGGCGGCTCGGGCAGCCTGTTTGGCGCCAGCGGCAGCTCGAATTTCCTCTCTCGCACCACGGCCGTTTTGGCGACCGTGTTTTTCCTTTGCACCCTGGGTTTGGCCTATCTGGGAACCGCCCGTCCCGCGGACACCGGCAGCGTGCTCGAACGCGCAGTGAGCACCACCCCCGCAGCCCCTGCGGCCGCGGCTTCCGGTGCAGCCGCCCAGATCCCGGGCAGCGCCACCCCCGCCCCCGCGCCTGCAGCGGCCTCGGCAGCCGCCCCTGCCGCGTCCAAGGCTTCCGGCGCCGCCGAGATTCCCGCCAAGCGCTAAGGCGCCGGCCCTTTGGGGCCTGCGGTCTTCATGTCAAGGGCCCGCATCGCGGGCCCTTGCACTTTCTGCCCGCGTACAAGGGAAGCGTCATGGTTTCAAGGTAAACTTCGAGGCTGTCCGGAGAGCGGTCAAACGCCTCGCGCTAGCCGGGCAAATTAGACAAAACGACAACGCCGTCGTGGTGAAATTGGTAGACACGCTATCTTGAGGGGGTAGTGGCGAAAGCTGTGCGAGTTCGAGTCTCGCCGACGGCACCAGACAAGAAAAGTCACGGGTTTTTCCCGTGGCCAAAGCGGTTGCGGAGCGCAGATGAACCTAGAGCCCTACCTCCCCGTCCTCCTTTTCATCCTGGTCGGTATTGGTGTCGGCGTTGTTCCCCAGCTTCTGGGCTTTGTTCTTTCATCTTCCGTGGGTTTCGACAAACCCGACGCGGCCAAGAATTCCCCCTATGAATGCGGCTTCGAAGCCTTCGAAGACGCCCGCATGAAGTTCGATGTGCGCTACTACCTGGTGGCCATCCTCTTCATCCTCTTCGATCTCGAAATCGCATTTCTCTTCCCCTGGGCCGTGGCGCTCAAGGAGATCGGCCCCGTCGGCTTCTGGTCGATGATGGTGTTCCTGGCCATTTTGGTCGTGGGCTTCATCTACGAATGGAAAAAGGGCGCCCTCGACTGGGAATGAGCGATCGCGTGACGCGTTGACGCGCAGCGACATCAAGTAGTAACCGGGAATCAAAGGCTATGGCGAACGAAGGCATCCTCGACAAGGGCATCGTCACCACCACGGTGGATTCGGTGATCAATTGGGCCAAGACCGGCTCGCTGTGGCCCATGACCTTCGGTCTGGCCTGCTGCGCGGTTGAAATGATGCACGCGGGCGCCGCCCGCTACGACATCGACCGCTTCGGCATGTTGTTCCGCCCCAGCCCGCGCCAGTCCGACCTGATGATCGTGGCCGGTACCCTGTGCAACAAGATGGCACCGGCCCTGCGCAAGGTCTACGACCAGATGCCCGAGCCGCGCTGGGTGTTGTCCATGGGCTCGTGCGCCAACGGCGGCGGCTACTACCACTACAGCTACTCGGTGGTGCGCGGTTGCGACCGCATCGTGCCCGTCGACGTGTACGTGCCGGGTTGCCCGCCGACTGCCGAAGCCCTGTTGTACGGAATCATCCAGCTGCGGCAGAAGATCCGCCGCACCCAGACCATCGCTCGGGCCTGACACGATGACCCACCCTGTTTACGCCGTTGATCCCGAGGCGCTGAGAACCACGATCGCAGGCGCGCTGGGGGCCTTGACCCAACGCATCGACCTGCGCCTCGGTGAAGTCACCGTCACGGTGGCGGCAGCCCACTACCTGAAAGCCGCCCAGACCTTGCGCGACGCGCCGGGCTGCCAGTTCGAGCAGTTGATCGACCTGTGCGGACTCGATTACGCCGATTACGGCAACGGCACGTGGGATGGCGCGCGCTACGCGGTGGTCGTGCACCTGATGTCGGTGAGCCTGAACCAGCGCGTGCGTCTGCGCGTGTTCGCGTCCGACGATGACCTGCCCGTGGTCGACTCCGTCAACGGCCTGTGGAATTCCGCCAACTGGTTCGAGCGCGAAGCCTTCGACTTGTTTGGCATCGTGTTCGAAGGCCACGCCGACCTGCGCCGCATCCTCACCGACTACGGCTTCATCGGTCACCCGTTCCGCAAGGACTTCCCGGTCTCGGGCCATGTCGAGATGCGCTACGACGCCGAGCGCCAGCGCGTGATCTACCAGCCGGTGACGATCGAGCCGCGCGAAATCATCCCCCGCACCATCCGCGAAGACAACTACGGCGGGATCAAGCCATGAAGAAGAAATCTCTCGAGATGCGAGTGACTTTTCGAGTGAACGCCGTGGGACCGGCTCTGCCGGGCCACCGGCGTTGCCCCCTTGGGGGGGAGGCGGCCGCAGGCCGCTTCGGGGGGGATTGCTGATATGGCAGAAATTAAGAACTACACACTGAATTTTGGTCCGCAGCACCCCGCCGCCCACGGCGTGCTGCGCCTGGTGCTCGAGCTCGATGGCGAGGTGATCCAGCGCGCCGACCCGCACATCGGTCTGCTGCATCGCGCCACCGAGAAGCTGGCCGAGAGCCGCACCTACATCCAGTCGCTCCCCTACATGGACCGCCTGGACTACGTCTCGATGATGTGCAACGAGCACGCCTACTGCATGGCCATCGAGAAGATGATGGGTGTCGAGGTGCCCGAGCGCGCCCAGTACATCCGCGTCATGTTTGCCGAGATCACGCGCCTCTTGAATCACCTGCTGTGGCTCGGCGCGCACGGTCTCGATTGCGGCGCGATGAACGTCCTGATCTACGCCTTCCGCGAGCGCGAGGACCTGTTCGACATGTACGAGGCGGTATCGGGCGCACGCATGCATGCCGCGTATTTCCGTCCGGGCGGTGTCTACCGCGACCTGCCCGATTCCATGCCCCAGTACAAGGCCAACAAGATTCGCAACGAGCGAGCCATCCGCCAGCTCAATGAGAACCGCCAGGGCACGCTGCTCGATTTCATCGAAGACTTCTGCCGCCGTTTCCCGGCCAACGTCGACGAGTACGAGACGCTCCTGACCGACAACCGCATCTGGAAGCAGCGCACGGTGGGCATCGGCGTGGTCTCCCCCGAGCGCGCTTTGAATCTGGGCTTTAGCGGCCCCATGCTGCGCGGCTCGGGCATCGCCTGGGACCTGCGCAAGAAGCAGCCCTACGACGTCTATGACCGGATGGACTTCGACATCCCGGTGGGCAAGACCGGCGACAGTTACGACCGCTATCTGGTGCGCGTGCAGGAGATGCGCGAGTCCAACAAGATCATCCAGCAGTGCGTGGCCTGGCTGCGCGCGAACCCGGGCCCCGTCATCACCGACAACCACAAGGTGGCCCCGCCGGATCGCGAATCCATGAAGTCCAACATGGAAGAACTGATTCACCACTTCAAGCTGTTCACCGAGGGCTTCCGTGTGCCCGAGGGCGAGGCCTATGCAGCGGTGGAACATCCCAAGGGCGAGTTCGGCATCTACATCGTCAGCGACGGCGCCAACAAGCCCTATCGCCTGAAGATCCGCGCCCCGGGCTTTGCCCACCTCGCCGCGATGGACGAAATGTCCCGCGGCCACATGATTGCCGATGCGGTCGCCGTGATCGGCACGATGGACATCGTGTTCGGAGAGATCGATCGATGACTGGAATTACCGAAGCGACCCGCGCGCGGTTTGCCCGCGAAGTGGCGAAGTACCCCGCCGACCAGAAGCAATCCGCGGTGATGGCCTGCCTGGCGATCGTGCAGCAGGAGCACGGCCATGTGACCCCCGACAGCGAGCAGGCGGTTGCCGATTACCTGGGCATGCCCGCGATCGCGGTGCACGAGGTCACGACCTTCTACAACATGTACAACCAGCAGCCGGTGGGCCGCTACAAGCTGAACGTGTGCACCAACCTGCCGTGTCAGTTGCGTGGGGGTCAGCATGCTTTGCACCACCTGGAGCAGCGCCTGGGGGTCGAGATGGGCGGCACCACCGCCGACGGCCTGTTCACCCTGCAGCAGTCCGAGTGCCTGGGCGCTTGCGCCGACGCGCCGGTGATGCTGGTCAACGACCGCACCATGTGCAGCTTCATGTCCCACGACAAACTCGATCAATTGGTCGACGGTCTGAAGAAAGCGGAGCATTCCTGATGAACGCCAGCCAAGTTCTCGCGCAGTTCGAGGCCACGGGCGTGCAGACCTGCTTCCATGGCCGCCACATCAACCCGCAGATCTACGCCGGCCTCGATGGCACCAACTGGCGCCTGAAGGATTACCAGGCGCGCGGCGGCTATGCGGCTTTGCGAAAAATTCTGGGTCAGGACGGCGGCGAGCCGATGACCCAAGACCAGGTGATTGCCACCGTCAAGGAATCAGCCCTGCGCGGTCGCGGCGGCGCGGGCTTTCCCACGGGCCTCAAATGGAGCTTCATGCCTCGCCAGTTCCCGGGGCAGAAGTACCTGGTGTGCAACTCCGACGAGGGCGAGCCGGGCACCTGCAAGGACCGCGACATCCTGCAGTTCAACCCGCACATCGTCATCGAGGGCATGATCATCGCGGGCTTCGCGATGGGCATCACCGTCGGCTACAACTACATCCACGGCGAGATCTTCCAGACCTACGCGCGTTTCGAAGAGGCGCTGGAAGAAGCCCGCGCGGCGGGTCTGCTGGGAAACAACATCCTGGGCACGAACTTCTCGTTCCAGCTGCACGCCTTCCACGGCTTTGGCGCCTACATCTGCGGCGAAGAGACCGCGCTGCTCGAGTCGCTCGAAGGCAAAAAAGGCCAGCCGCGTTTCAAGCCACCGTTCCCCGCCAGTTTTGGTCTGTATG
>JBIKUT010000093.1:0-7381 GCA_044347465.1 Ramlibacter sp. | reverse complement strand
AGGCGGGACAGTCCTCGAGCTTGAGTGTCGTGATGCTTTTGAGCCCAGTCAGACACCCCAGGTCGGTGGCCGCAAGTCCCTGGAGGCGGACTTCTTCCAGCGCGGTAAAGCCGCTCAGTGAGGGCGGTGGGACCTGACCCAGCCCAGGCACCTGCACCAGGTCGATCGCCTTGAGGCTGTTTCGCACGCCCACAGCGACGCTGGCTTGCGGCGGCGCCAGGGCCAGCAGACAGGTGAGGGCCCAACGTGCGATCTCGCGGTCTGGCTGCTTGACCTGCTTGAAAATCTTGCCAATGGCCTCGCTGTCACCACGGTAGGCCATCTCGATGTTCACGCCCTCGACGAGAGCGTCGAACACGGCGGGCAAATTGAGCGATGCGAGCGCCTGCAGGGCTGTCGATACCTGGGCGGGCTGGCCGCTGGACAGGAGTCGGGCAAAGGCCTTGGACAGGTCAGGCACCACGGCGTCCATCGTGGCCGCGTCGTCCAGCGTCTGGAGAATCTGCAGCGCTTGGAGTAGGTTTTCGGGCTCGCCCTTGAGCAGTTTTTTCAGGGCGGTCGCGTCTTGGTTGGCTTTTGCGGCACTCTTTTTGGCTGCAGGCTTGACCGCGCTTTTGGCCGCAGGCGCCAGATGCGGCGGGGCCTCGATTTCGTATTTTCTGCACAGGCGCGCCTGGAGCTTGCGGATGTGATCGGTGGAGGCATGGGCGCTGGCGCCCGCGAGCTTGGCCGTATCACTGCCCGGCCAGAGCTGCAGATGATTCAGCTCGGGCAGCAGGACCACCCAGCGCAGATCGCTCACAAACTTGCAAGCGCTCAGATCCAGCGCTTTCAGCGATGAAATCTGCCCGAGGGCACTGAGGTCGCGAAGCGAGGTCGAAAAACCGTGGGTCTGTTCCCTGCCCACGCTGAGCGACAACGCAGGGATGCTGGCCAGCGCGCGCGCCAGTTCCGGCGGGAAGACGGTGGTGCGCGCGTCGGGCTGGTTGTAGCGTTCACCTTCGGGCTCGAAGTTCACCTCCAGCTTGGGAATGTGAGCCAGTGTGGAAGCGTCCGACAGGTAGGCGGCCTTGGCCTTCGCATCCACGAGGCGAGACTTCAAGGACAGTTTGAGTTCCGAGACCTCCTGCAAGCCGTCCAACACCGTCAGGGCCCGACAGCCGGAGACGGTCAGCCACCGCAGTGAGCCCGGCAAATGACCCAGCGAGTTCAACGCGTCGCAGTCCGCCACTTTCAGACTGCGTAGCGGCCCGCGCCAACTCGTGGGGAGACCGGTCAATGCGCTGCATTCGGATAATTCCAAAGAGTCCAGACCAGCCAGTTGGCCTAGCGGCCCGAGGTCGGTCAGCGCAGGTGCACCACGGATCCCCAGATCTTCCAGCGCCTCGAACGCTTGCAGCGCGTCGAGGTTTACCAGTGCCTGCGCGTTCAGATTGAGCTCAGTCACCGAAGCCGCGCCGGTGAGTCCTGTCAGGTCCTTCAAGGCATCCAATCCGCTCAGCGTGACCCTCGTGATCTCTGGGTCCAGGGGCGGCAGGCCCCGCAGCGATGTCAGGGCGCTGCAGCCGTGGAGCATCCAATGCTTCTCGCTCAGGTACACGTTCTGGGTGGTGAGGTACGGGCCCGCGAGGCCCGCCAGGGATTGGAGCTGCGTCAGGCCGCTGAACGCGATGTCCGTCAGCGCCTGGCTATCGGCCAGCGGCAGCAGCGAATCGATGCCGCGGCAGCCCTCCAGATCCAGCGATTGAAGCTGGCGGGCGCCCTGCAGCGGCTCCAGGCTCTTGATCGATTCACACCCGGACAGATCGAGGTGCTCTAAGGTGCCGGCCGAGCCTGCGAGGGCGCTGATCGACTGCAAGGCGGGACTTTTCGCCAGGTTGAGGCGTTTGAGTTGGGTACACGCCCGCAGCGACTCGATGTCTTGCAAAGCCAGGTCGCTGAGTTCGCCTTCCTGCAGCGCCGGCGCGTGCAGGCCGGTCAGGGACTTGAGTTGCGCGTGTGCTCGCCCCAGCGCTTGCGCCTTGATGGTGAGAGTCTGGAGGCTAGGCAGAGGACCCAGTGCGCTCAGGTCATCGACCGTTGGCGTCTGATCGAAATTTTCTGGCGCATCCAGGGTGATCTCGAGCGCCTCCAGGCCGTCAAATCCGCGAAGGATCGGAATCTCGTCGCCCGAGATGGCCACCTTGCGGATCTGCGCTCGGAGTTTGCCGAGGTCGCTGCCCGCGTCGGCCAGGGACAGCTGATGCAGCAGCACCCGGTCCAACCGAGGTTGTGCGTCTTTCGTGCCTGAAAACCGGGCGTTTCGGATCAACTCGCCGGTGCGGTCATTGACGGAGATGCCTTCGAGCAAAGCATCCATCGGAGCCCCCATGGACTCGGCGATCTGCATCCCCTGGTTCACGGTGGCTTTGTCGGATGCAGAGAGCAGTTTCCAGAGGTTGCTGGCGTCTTTGCGGGCTGACGGGCGAGATTCAGGCATGCTCGGCGCGCTCCTGCCTCAGTCCAGTTTGGCGCCCGATGCCCGGATCACGGGCACCCAGCGATTGAGTTCGGCCGCGACGAAGGCGACGAATTCGTCCGGGCCGCGGTCGTAGATGTTGCTGCCGGTGGCCGTGAACTTCTGACGAACGTCCTCCTTGGCGATGGTCTCGCGCACGGCCTGCGAGATGCGGTTGACCACATCGCGGGGCATGCCGGCCGGCCCGACGATGCCTTGCCAGCCCGAAGCCTCCAGGCCGGGGTAGCCGGCCTCGCGCGCCGTGGGCACGTTGGGCAGCGCCGGCACACGCTGTGCGTCGGTCACATACAGGGCGCGCAGACGCCCGCTCTGGATTTGCGGCTGCAGCACGCTGGCGACATCGACCAGCAGGTGGGTTTGTCCGCCAATCAGATCCTGCACCGCGGGCGTGGAGCCCTTGTAGGGGATATGCACCAGCTTGGTCCCGGCCACGTGATTGAGCAGCTCGCCATTGAGGTGGGTGACCGAGCCCGCGCCGCCCGAGGCGAAGTTGGCCTGGTTGGGATTGGCTTTGGCCCAGGCGACGAACTCGGCGAGTGTCTTGGCCGGATGGTTGGCAGGCACCGCGGCGATGAAGCCCGAGCCCGAGGTCTGGTGGATGTAGGTGAAGTCTTTTTGCGGGTCGAAGGGCCGCTTGGCCATCATGTTGGGGGCCAGCACGAAGGGGCCGATGTTGGCCACCAGGATGGTGTAGCCGTCCGGTGCCATGCGGGTCAATTCCGTCGCGGCGAGCAGGCCGCCGGCCCCCGGCTTGTATTCGATGACGACAGGCTGGCCCAGCGCCTGCTGCAGCCCGGGCTGCAGGTTGCGCGCGACGATGTCGATGCCGCCACCGGGCGGGAAGCCCACGATCAGTTTGATCGGTTTGGACGGCCAGGCCTGTGCGTGCGCGTGGCCCGCAGCGAAGGCGCCCAGCGCCAACAGGGCGACCGGGAACAGGGCGGCCACGCGACGGGTCAGGCCCGCTCGCAGAGAGGTTCGGTTCATGGGGATCCTTTCTTGGTCAGGGAGGGAGAGGGGTTGGGTTGGGGCAGGCCTAGTAGACCGTGCTGTTGAAACCGCTGGCGAGCTTGGGACGGATCGCCTCAATGAAGGCGGTGGCCTGGCGCATCATCATTCCCATGTCGGAGGCGACCGCGACGAAGTCGTAGCCAGCGGCGACGAAGGTGGCGACCATCTCCGGCGTCGGGCCGACGATGCCGCACGGGATACCGATCTTGCGGCAGCGGGCCGCGACATCGGCGATGGCCGCTTGCACCGGCGCGGCGCCGATGTTGCCGATATGACCCATATGGGCCGACAGGTCGCCCGGCCCGAGGAACAGCGCATCGACGCCGGGGACGGCGGCAATGTCTTCCAGTGCCGCGATGGCCTTCGGAGTTTCTAGCTGGATCACGGTGAAGACCGAGTCGTTGGCGCGGCGCGGGTAGTCCTTGGCCGTGCCGTAGCCGCTGGCGCGGTGAACCGCTGCAAAGCCCCGGATGCCCTCGGGCGGGTACTTGGCGTAGGAGACGGCGCGGCGTGCATCGTCGGCGCTGTCGACGAAGGGCACCATGACGGTCTGGGCCCCCAGGTCGAGGGCGCGCTTGAACAGGACCGGATCGTTGGCGGCCAGGCGTGCGATCGCCACCGCCGGGGTGGAGGCGATGGCCTGCAGGATGCACAGAGCGTCTCGTTCGTCGACCGGCACATGCTCCAGATCGAGCAGCAGCCAGTCAAAGCCGGCGCGTCCCATGGCTTCGGCGGTGCTGGAGGTGCCGGACATGAGCCAGGTGCCTAAAGGCACACCGGGCTGTCGCAGGCGTTCGCGAAACGGATTGACCAGGAGATCGGGGGAGTGGGACATGCGAATTTCGGCGAGGAAGGGGCCAGTTAGTAGATGGGGGGCTCGGGCGTGGGCGCCTTGCCCGCGAGCAGGTCGAAGTCGCAGCCGGCGTGGGCCTGCGTGACCTGCTGCTGGTAGATGCGGGTCCAGCCGCGCGCGTAGGGCTGCTCGGGGGGCTTCCAGGCGGCGCGGCGTTGGGTCCATTCAGCGTCAGTGATCTGCACGTCCAAGCGACGCTGGCCGATGTCCAGCGTGATCAGGTCGCCCGTGCGCACCAGGGCCAGCGGCCCGCCCACCGCCGACTCGGGCGAGACATGCAGGACGCAGGTGCCGTAGTGGGTGCCGCTCATACGCGCATCGGAGATCCGCAGCATGTCGCGCACGCCCTGCTTCAGAAGCTTTTTCGGAATGGGCAGGTTGCCCCACTCGGGCATGCCGGGGCCGCCCACCGGGCCGGCGTTACGCAGGATCAGAACGGTGTTTTCGTCGGCATCGAGATCGGGGTCGTTGACGGCGGCCAGCATCTGCGCGTTAGAGTCGAACACCAGGGCACGGCCGGTGTGCCGCAGCAGCCGCGGGCTGGCGGCCGAGGGCTTGAGGACGGCGCCGTCCGGGCACAGATTGCCACGCACCACCGCCAGGGCCATGGCCGCTTCGGGGCAATCGGCGGGGGCGCTGACCAGGGGGCGAGACGGATCGCGGATCACCTCGGGGTCGGTGCAGACATGGCCGGCGATGTTCTCGCCCAGCGACTTGCCGGTGACCGTGCCGGCACTCAGATCGAGTTCGTGCGCGATCGCGTTCAGGAGCGCCGGCACGCCGCCGGCGTAGTGAAAGTCTTCCATCAGGCGGTCGCCCGAAGGAAAGAGGTTGGTGATGACGGGCACGCGCCGAGCGATGGCGTCGAAGTCGTCCAGGCCCAGGGCGATACCGGCGCGGCCGGCCATGGCCGGCAGGTGCACCGCCGCATTGGTGGAGCCGCCCAGGGCCATCCAGGTGGCCACGCCATTGAGGAAGGAGGCGCGGGTGATGAAGCGCGAGGGCTTGAGGTCTTCCCAGACCATTTCCACCGCACGCTGTCCGCAGACCCAGGCCATGCGCGAGTGGCCCGCGTCCATGGCGGGGATGCTGGTGGAGCCGGGCAGCGTCAGGCCCATGGCCTCGACGATGGAGGTCATGGTGCTGGCCGTGCCCATGGTGTTGCAGGTGCCGGGCGAGCGGGTCATCTTCGCTTCCAGCGCGATCCATTCGGTCTGGTCGATGGCGCCGACGGTGTACTGCTCCCAGTACTTCTTGGTGTGCGTGCCGGCTCCGACGGTCTGACTCTTGTAGCGGTCATTGAGCATGGGCCCCGCAGCCAAAAAGAGAGCAGGAATGTCCATCGACAGCGCGCCCATGACGAGGCCGGGCGTGGTCTTGTCGCAGCCCCCCATCAGCACTACACCGTCCAGGGGCAGGCTGCGCAGGAGTTCTTCTGCCTCCATGGCCAGCATGTTGCGGTAGATCATGGTGGTGGGCTTGACCATCACCTCGCCCAGGCTCAGAGCGGGCAACTCAAAGGGATAGCCGCCGGCTTGCAAGACGCCGCGCTTGACGGCCTGCACCCGCTCGCGCAGGTGGGCGTGGCAGGGAGACAGCTCGCTCCAGGTGTTGAGGATGCCGATGATGGGGCGGCCCATGAACTCTTCACGGGCGAGGCCCTGCTGCTGCATCCGTTGGCGGTGCGCGAAGCCGCGGATGTCGTCGCTGGCGAACCAGCGCTGGCTTCGGAGGTTCTTCAATGTCTTGCGGGGGGGCATCGCGTGTCCTTCGTCGGGTTCGGGTTCGCACGGCCGGGTGTGTGGGTGTTCTGGCTCCGTGCCTGGAGGTCTTGCAGGTCCTGCGGGGTGTCCAGATCGAATGTGTAGTGCGGGTTGTCAACGTCCCACAGGCGCACCGCCTGCGGATGCTCGGCGCGCCACTGGCACAGGCTGGGTGGGTCTTGGGCGACGAGCTGGGCGCACACCGCAGCGTCCAGGATCACCGGATGCCCAGGCTGACCTTGCACCTGCGGCACCTGCACCTGGATGCCCGGTGCGCGCTGGGCGTAGGCCTGCAGCGCGGCGCGCACATCGTGGGTGTCGATCAAGGGTTGGTCCGCCAGCAGCACGAGCACTTGCTGCAGCCCCGGGGGCAGGGCGGCCAGGCCCACGCGCAGCGAAGAGGCGGTGTCCTCTTGCGGCTGCGGGTTCAGGACGCAGCGTGGCACCTGATCGGCCGGCAGCTGTGCCAGGTGGGACTCAATGGCCGTCGCATGGTGGCCCAGCACGATCACACGCCGCGCGAGTGGGATCTCGTGCAGGTCTTGCAGCTGCTGCAGCAGGTGCGCGATCAGGCTGCGGCCTTCGAACTCAAGGAGGCATTTGGCGACCCCGCCCATGCGCCGACCGGCGCCTGCCGCAAGGATCACGAGGCCGGTGCTCACGCGCGTGTGGGGCAGACTGGCGTGTCGGTAGCGGCGGGGGCCAGCGCATTCTTGGCGGTGGCCACGTCCGAGTCGCGCGGCAGGCTGACCTGGTTCTTGACCGCGAGGACCTCGGCCATGATGCTGACCGCGATCTCCGGCGGTGTCTTGCTGCCGATGTACAGGCCGATGGGCCCGCGCAAGCGCGCCAGGCTCTCGGCGGTCTGCGTTGTTGCGGCGCGAGCCGATGGCGCCGACATAGAAGGCCTCGGTCTCCAGGGCCTCGAGCAGGGCCAGGTCGTCGAGTTTGGGGTCGTGGGTGAGGGCGATGACGCAGGTTCGCCGGTCGACCTTGAATTCACGCACCACGTCGTCGGGCATGCCCGTGATCAAGGGCACGTCGGGCATTTGCCAGCCCTCACGGTATTCCTCGCGCGGGTCGCAGACGCAGACGTCAAAGCCGCTAAAGCGCGCCATGGTGGCCAGGTATTGCGCGAGCGAGCCGGCGCCAATCAGGAGCATGCGGTAGGACGGGCCGAAGGTGTTGACCAGCCAAGTGCCATCGTCTTCCAAGGCCGCGGGGGCTTGTGCGGGC
>JBIKUT010000092.1:0-7404 GCA_044347465.1 Ramlibacter sp. | reverse complement strand
CAGCAGGTCAACGCCGGCGGTGTGTGCGTGGTCCTGAAGGCGCGCCAGATCCAAGGCATACAGTTCCACCGTGCGTTCGGCCAGACGCTTGCCGACGCGCACATGCTCGAGGTATTTCTCGATCAGAGTGTCGCCCCCACGTCCGCCCACTGCGTGTGGCTCCCTGCCCCCCGGGGGGGCCTTCGCGCCTTGGGGCGGCCCGGCGGCGCTCATCTCATGTCTCTCAGGCGCGGCGCAAGCGGGCCAGCGCCGCGCTCGCCAACTCGGCGATGCGCTCCAGGAAGTCGGTGCCCATGCCGCTGGAGAAACGCTGCGGGTCGGGTGAGGCCAGCACCAGCATGCCGAAGGCGGGCGTGCTGGTGGCGATCGGGCCCTCGCGCAGAGGAATCATGGCCAGCGAGGACGCCTGGGCCGGGTCTTCCAGCCAGCCGGCGGCCTCGAAGCCGGAGTTGACGCCGCAATAGGGCTGGGTGAGGGACGAGGCGAAGCTGCGCACGTCCTCGCTCACACCCTGGGCGTAGGGCTGCGAAGCATGGCGCTCGTCCAGCCCCCACAAGCGCAGGGCGGCCTGGGGCACCAGAAATTGGTTTTGAATTTCTGTGACGATGGCCGCGGGCAAGTCCTCGCCCTCCGGGACCGACAGCAGGTGCAAGGCCCAGCGATGCAGGCGACCCGCGATGACCATGTTCTCGCTGCCATGGCGGATCATGTCCATCATGCGCAGCTCCAGGACCTTGATCTTCTCGCGCAACATCTCGGCCTGGCGCTCCTGCAGGCTCACTGCCCGATTGCCATGCGGGCTATTGAGTTGCACGCTGGCCAGCAACTCGGCGTGGCGCTGGAAGAAATCAGGGGTGTTCGCCAGGTAATTGGCGATGTCGTCTTCGGTGATCGGGTTCATTGCGTCGTTGTTCATCGTCATGTCGGTATCTCCACCTCGCCTTCGAACACAGTGACGGCCGGACCCGTCATGAGGACCGGCGAGGCGCCGCCGTCCCACTCGATGGTGAGCATTCCCCCGCGGGCCTGCACGTCGACCCGGCAATCCAGGTGGCCCAGTCGGATGCCGGCCACCACCGCGGCACAGGCCCCGGTGCCACAGGCCAGGGTTTCGCCCGCGCCGCGCTCCCACACCCGCAGACGCACCTGGGTGCGGTCCACCACCTGCAAAAAGCCCACGTTCACCTTGCGCGCAAAGCAGGGGTGCGCCTCGATGCGCGGCCCCAGCGAAGCCACCGGCGCGGTGTCGACATCGGGGACTATCAACACCGCATGCGGGTTGCCCATGGACAGCACCGCCACCGGCACGCGGGCCGCATCCACCTGAATCGGCCATTGCTGCCAGGGGCCCTGCGCCTGGGGCTGCAGGCCCGCGGGATCGAAGGGGATGGCAGGGAGCTCAAAGACCGGCGCGCCCATGTCCACGGTGACACGGCCGTCCTCGAGCATGCGCAACTCGAGGATGCTGCTCAGGGTCTTGACCCGGATCACCGAGCGGTCGGTCAGGCCTCGCTCCCGCACGAAGCGCACGAAGCAGCGGGCGCCGTTGCCGCAATGTTCGACCTCGCCGCCGTCGGCGTTGTGAATGACGTATTCGAAATCGATGCCCGCTTGCGGCGAGGGGCGCACGCACAGGATCTGGTCGGCGCCGACGCCGAAATGGCGGTCGGCCAGCCAGCGGTATTGCTGCGGCGAGAGGTTCAGGCGGCCACGGGTTTCGTCCAGGACGACGAAATCGTTGCCCGCACCCTGCATCTTGGTGAAGCGAACGCGCATGGCCACATTATCGGCCACCGCATGCGCGCCGCCGCTCACGTGATGTAATCCGCCGCATGGTCCGCGCCACCCAACTCCTGTACGCCCAACGCGAACCGGCGCCCCTGCGCCACGCCGCCACCGTGCTCCTGATGCGGGACACGCCCGCGGGCCCCGAGGTCCTCATGACCCGCCGCTCGGCCACCGCCAGTTTCGCGCCCGGCGCCTATGTCTTTCCCGGCGGCGGGATTGACCCGGCCGACGCGCAATCCCACAGCCTGGCCGCACGACGCCCCACCCAGGGCGACCTGCACCTGACCCAAGCCATCGCTGCCATCCGTGAGAGCTTCGAAGAACTGGGCGTGCTGCTGGCGCGCCATGCCGACGGGCGCGATGCCAGCCACGCCGACATCACCGCGATGGACCGCCAGGCCCCCTTCGCAGACCAGTGCCGCGCGCGTGGGCTTACGCTGGCGGCCGACGGCGTCTTCGTGCTGGCCCACTGGATCACCGACCGCGACATGCCCCGCCGGTTCGACGTGCCCTTTCTGGTGGCGCGCATGCCGCAGGGCCAGGAGCCGGTGGCCGACGAGTCCGAGCAGTTCGAGCCCGTGTGGGTGCGGCCGGCGCTGGCACTGCAGCGGCATGAGGCCGGCTCTTTCCTCATGATCTATCCGACCATCCGCACGCTGCAGCGGCTGGTGAACTTCGGCAGCGTGCAGGCGGTGCTCGATGCCTGCGCCAGCGAGCAGCCTCTTTGGACCAGTTGCCCGCGCGCCGGCCTGCACCAGGGCCAGGAAGCGCGCTTCATGGAGCACGAAGCCCCCTACGGCGAGCTGGCAATGGTCTGCCCCGACGGCCAGATCGTGCATGCGCTGGAGTGGCAGACCGAACGTCCGGTGCCGCTGCTTCGCCACCTGCAGCGACTGACCGCGCCCAACCCCGGCATGATGACCGGCCCAGGCACCAACACCTACCTGGTCGGCGATGCCGCCAGCGGCTACCTGGTGATCGACCCGGGCCCCAACGACACCGACCACATCGAGCGCCTGCTGCAGGCCACCGGCGGCGATGTCCGCGCCATCGTCTGCACCCACTCGCACCCCGATCACTCGCCGGCGGCGCGCCCGCTGCAGGCGCGCTGCGCCTCGCGCCCCCCGATCCTGGGCCTGCCCTCGGGGCCGCATGCGCGCGCCGACAGCACGTTCACGCCCGATCAGGCACTGGCCGACGGTGAGGTGATCACGCTCGAAGGCGGCGGGCTCACGCACCGACTGCAGGTGGTGCACACACCCGGCCATGCCTCCAACCACCTGTGTCTGGTGCTGCTGGAAGACGGCTTGCTGTTTTCGGGAGACCACATCCTCAATGGCAGCACCACGGTGGTGGCCCCGCCTGATGGCGAGATGAGCGCCTACCTCGATTCCCTGGACCGACTGGCGGGCCTGTGCGCGCAGCACGGCATCGCCTTCATCCTGCCCGCGCACGGCCATGTGCTGGGTGACGCGCCGCAGGCCATCGCCAAGCTCAAGGCACACCGCCTGGCGCGCGAAGCCAAGGTCTTGCAGGTGATGCGCGCCCACCCCCAGGGCACGCTACAAGACTGGCTGCCCCTAGCCTATGACGACGTGCCGGCGGCGATCCGGCCGGTGGCCCTGCATTCGCTGCGGGCCCATGTGGACCGCATCCGGGCGCTGGGCCTGGCGGCGGCATGAGCCCGCACGATCCGACGCGCGACGCGGGCGAGCCGGTCCGCCTGTCCAAACGCGTGGCGGCGATGGTGCCTTGCTCGCGCAGCGAGGCCGAGCGCTACATCGAAGGCGGCTGGGTGCGTGTCGAGGGCCAGGTGGTCGATATGCCCCAGGCCCGCGTGGCGCCTGCGCAATCGGTCACCCTGGATCCCGAGGCCAGTCGGCTGGCACTCACGCCGGTCACGGTGCTGGCCCACGAAACCGGCGACGGTCAGTCCGTCTTGCCTGCCAAGTGGCGCAAGCTGCAGGCGCTGGTGCCGCTACCTGAGGGCGCGGGCGGGCTGGCGGTGTACAGCCAGGACTTTCGTATCGTGCGCAAGCTCACCGAAGACGCGCTCGCGCTCGAACAGGAATGGGTGGTGCAGGTGGAGGGCGAGATCGCGCAAGACGGCCTGGCCCGTTTGGGGGGCGGCTGGCGCTGGCGCGATCAGAGCTTGCCGCCGCTGAAGGCCAGTTGGCAAAGCGAGCAGCGCCTGCGCCTGGCGTTCAAGGGGATGGATCCGGCGCACATTCCCTGGCTGTGCGAGCAGGTGAATCTCAAGCCGATGCAGGGGCGGCGCATCCGCCTGGGGCGCCTGCCGCTGGCGGCCCTGCCGCCGGGTCAGTGGCGCACCCTGCTACCGCACGAGCGGTTTTAGAAAAATAAAGTGTGAAGCGCGCCGGTACGCCGGATTCTGTGCGTCGCGGTTGCCCGTGACGTGACCGCCATTCTTCTGGGCCGCCCGTTGCCGAAGCGGCTCGATGCTACCTACCCGCCAGCTCCCCGGGACACAGGTCGACGCTGGCCTACTTGGTATTGCTGCACGTAGAGATTGCCCGTTTCACCCCCCGTGTTGCCACGGGGACTCGTCTCTGTTGCTCTGATCCTCACCTCACGGTGGACAGGTGTTACCTGCTACGCTGCCCTGTGCAGTCCGGACGTTCCTCCAGTGCGCTCTTTCGAGACTTGCACCAGCGGCGGTCTGGCGTGCTTCACGGGACGTATTATCGGCGCTTGCCCACTCGTCTTTGGTTCGATAGCCACGAACCCGCAAGACCATGATCCGTCTGTCCGAACTCAAGTTGCCCCTGGCCCAGGCCGAGGCCCCCGAAGCCCCCCTGCGGGCCGCCGCCAGCCAGGCCCTGGGCGTACCGCCCAAGGCCCTCGATCAGCTCACGATATTCAAGCGCAGCTTCGACGCGCGCAAAGCCGACCTGCTGGCCGTCTTCATCGTGGACGTCACGTTGGCCGATCCCACCCAGGAAGCCGCCCTGCTGGCCCGCCTGGCGGATCGTCCGCATATCGGCCCGACCCCCGACATGGCCTGGCACCCGCCGGTCACCGCCCAGACGCCACCCCCGCTGCGGCCCGTGGTGGTGGGCTTTGGCCCCTGCGGCATCTTCGCGGCGCTGGCGCTGGCGCAGATGGGGCTGTGTCCCATCGTGATCGAACGGGGCAAGCCCGTACGCGAACGTACCAAAGACACCTGGGGCCTGTGGCGCAAGAACGTGCTGCATCCCGAGAGCAATGTGCAATTTGGTGAGGGCGGTGCCGGCACCTTCTCCGACGGCAAACTCTATAGCCAGATCAAAGACCCGCGCCACCTGGGGCGCAAGGTGATGCAGGAATTCGTGAAGGCCGGCGCACCCGCCGAGATCCTGTACGCCGCGCACCCCCACATCGGCACCTTCAAGCTGGTCAAGGTGGTGGAAAACATCCGCGAGCAGATCATCGCCCTGGGCGGCGAGGTGCGCTTTGCGCAGCGGGTGACCGACTTCCTGATCGAGGACGGCCACCTGCGCGGGCTGACCGTGCACGATCAAGCGACGGACACCTCCCACGAACTGCGCGCCGAGCAGGTGGTGCTGGCCCTGGGTCACAGCTCGCGCGACACCTTCGAGCGCCTGCATGAACGCGGCGTGCACCTGGATTCCAAGCCCTTCTCGATCGGCTTTCGCATCGAGCACCCGCAAGGGATGATCGACCGCGCTCGCTGGGGTCGGCACGCCGGACATCCGCTGCTGGGGGCCGCCGACTACAAGCTGGTGCACCACGCCCGCAACGGGCGCGCGGTCTACAGCTTCTGCATGTGCCCGGGCGGCACGGTGGTGGCGGCCACTTCCGAGCCCCATCGCGTGGTCACCAACGGCATGAGCCAGTATTCGCGCAACGAGCGCAATGCCAACGCCGGCATCGTGGTGGGCATCGATCCGCGCGACTACCCCGGCAGCGATCCGCTGGCCGGTGTGCGCCTGCAACGGGAGCTGGAGTCGCGGGCTTATGTGCTCGGTGGCAGCACCTACGAGGCGCCGGGGCAGCTGGTGGGAGACTTCATCGCGGGGCGCCCCTCCACCCAATTGGGCGAGGTCGAGCCTTCGTACAAGCCCGGCGTGAAGCTGGGCGACTTGCACTTGGCCCTGCCCGCCTATGCCATCGAGGCCATGCGCGAGGCCCTGCCCGAGTTCGGCCGCAAGATCGCGGGCTTTGACCGTCACGACGCCGTGCTGACGGGCGTCGAGACGCGCACGTCAGCACCCCTGCGCATCACGCGTGGCGACGATTACCAGAGCCTGAACGTACGGGGCCTATACCCCGGCGGCGAGGGTGCGGGCTATGCCGGCGGCATCTTGTCAGCGGGCGTGGACGGCATCAAGCTGGCCGAGGCCGTGGCGCGGGCGATGCACGCGTCTTAGCAGGTCGACGCGATGTGGGTGCGGGTGATGACGCGGTCATCGCCCAGCACGATCAGCGAGAACAGAAGTTCATCCAGGGAGTTGGCCCTCTGCGTCTTGCGCGCGAGCAAGGGCGTGGCCTGAGGGTCGAGCACCAGGAAGTCGGCCTCGCACCCCGGCTGCAGATTGCCGATCACGTCCGCCAGCCCCAGGGCCTGGGCAGCGCCCGCCGTGTGCTGCCACCACAGATGGCCCGGCGCGAGTGACACGCCGGGCTTGGTCTGACCCTCGCGCCCCACGTAATAGGCGGCCAGCATGGTGTGAAACGGACTGAAGCTCGTGCCGCCGCCCACGTCGCTGGCCAGGCCATAGCGAAAGCCCGCGCGGTCGGCCGCTGCGTAATCAAAAAAGCCACTGCCCAGAAAGAGATTGCTGGTGGGGCTGACCGCCGCCGCCGCGCCGGTCTCACGCATCAAGGCGCGGTCGGTGTCATCCAGATGGATGCAGTGGGCATACACCGCGCGCTCACGCAGCAGGCCGAAGGACTCGTATACCGCTAGGTAGCTGCGCGCGCGCGGATGCAGCGCGCGCACCCAGGCGATCTCGTCCGCGTTTTCGGCCACATGCGATTGGAGCCAGACATCGGGGTAGCGCGCGGCCAGCTCGCCGGCGCCGCGCAGCTGCGCGTCGGAGCAACTGGGCACGAAGCGCGGGGTGATCGCATAGCCCAAGCGCCCTTGGCCATGCCATTTTTGAATCAGGCTTTCGGTGTCAATCAGCGATTGCTCGGTGTCGTCACGCACGCCGTCGGGGCTGTGTCGGTCTTGTAGCACCTTGCCGCCGATCAGTCTCAGACCCCGACGCTGCGCCGCCGCCATCAGGGCGTCAACCGACTCGGGATGCGAGGTGGCGAAGGTCAGCGCGGTGGTGACGCCCTGCCGCAGCAGTTCGTCCAGAAATACGTCGGCCACGCCTTGCGCATAGGCCGCATCGGCAAAACGCGATTCGTGGGGGAACGTGTAGTTCTCCAGCCAGGGCAGCAAGCCCGCGGCGGGCGAGCCGATCACGTCGATCTGCGGGAAGTGAACATGCAAATCGACAAAGCCGGGGGCCAACAGACGACCGGGCAGGTGCTCGATCGCCAGGCCTGGGTAGCGCGGCGCCAGCGAGGTGTAGTCGCCAGCGGCCAGCACCTGCTGCACCCCGCGGGCGCCGGGGCCGATCACCAGCAGGCCATCGGCGTCGT
>JBIKUT010000091.1:0-7422 GCA_044347465.1 Ramlibacter sp. | reverse complement strand
TAACTCCATCCCTGGGGATGAAGAAAGCGCACCTGGTGCTCGGAGCGGCGCACAGTGATGCGGTCGCCGTGCAGCAGCGAGGCCAGGGACTGCATATCGAAATTGGCGCTGGCGTCGCGGCCCGCGACCAGCTCGATGGTGACTTCGCTGGCGTCATTGACCACCAGCGGCCGCACCGACAGCGTATGCGGCGCAATGGGCACCAGCACCCAGCCCGGGTTGGACGGATGCAGCAGCGGGCCGCCCGCCGAGAGCGCGTAGGCGGTGGAGCCGGTGGGTGTGGCTACGATCAGACCGTCGGCGCGCTGATTGGCCACCAGGTGGCCATCGACCTCGACGCGCAGTTCGACCATGCCGGAGGTGGCGCCGCGATTGACCACCACATCGTTCATGGCCAGGGCATCAAAGACACAGCGGCCATCGCGTATGACGCGCGCATGCATCAGGCTGCGGCGGTCTTCGTCGTAGGCGCCCCGCAGCATCGGGGCGAGCACCCCGCGATAGCCGTCCAGGGCGATGTCGGTGATAAAGCCCAGGCGCCCTTGGTTGATGCCCACCAGAGGGATGTCGTAGGGGGCGAGTTGGCGGCCGATGCCGAGCATGGTGCCGTCGCCGCCGACCACCAGGGCCAGATCGCAATGGGCGCCGATGCCGGCCGCATCGCGCGTGGCGTGGCCTTGCAGGTCGGCGTGCAAGGCGGTTTCGCGTTCGATCGACACGTCGCAGCCTTGCGCCGAAAGAAACTGGGCAATATCCTCCAGGGCTGCGCGGGTGCTGCCGCTGGCCGCGCCGGAGGCCGGATACTTTCCGATCAGCGCGACGTGGCGAAATTGCGAAGTCATTTGTAAATTACATCATTAAAATCCGGCTAAAGCCGTCCGCCATGCTCGATGACCGTGCCAAGTTGTTGTTGAAAGCCCTGGTCGAGCGATACATCGCCGACGGGCAGCCGGTGGGCTCGCGCACCCTGTCTCGCGCCTCCGGCCTGGAGCTGTCTCCGGCCACCATCCGCAATGTGATGTCCGACCTGGAGGAACTGGGTCTGATCGCCAGCCCGCACACCTCCGCGGGCCGCGTGCCCACAGCCCGGGGCTACCGCTTGTTCGTGGACACCATGCTCACCGTGCAACGCGAGCAGCTGCCGCCAGCCAGTCTGGCGCCAGACCAGCCGCAGCGTGTGATTGCCAATGCCGCCCATTTGCTGTCCAACCTGTCGCATTTCGTGGGGGTGGTGATGGCGCCGCGGCGCTCGTCGGTGTTTCGGCACATCGAATTTCTGCGCCTATCCGAAAAGCGCTATTTGGTGATCATCGTGTCGCCCGAGGGCGATGTGCAAAACCGGGTGGTCTTCACTGAATCGGATTACACGCAGACCCAGTTGGTCGAGGCGGCGAATTTCCTCAACGCGAACTACGCCGGCCTGGCGATCGAGCAGGTGCGCGAGCGCATCAAGGGCGAGGTCGAGCAGCTGCGCAACGAGATCGCGCAGTTGATGCAGGCGGCGGTGCAGGTCACTTCCGAGGCCTTGAGCGAATCGCAAGACGAAGTGGTGATCTCCGGCGAGCGCAATCTGCTGGCTGTGAGTGATTTCTCCAGCGACATGACCCATTTGCGCCGCGCCTTCGACCTGTTTGAGCAGAAGACGCAGCTGATGCGCCTGCTCGATATTTCCAGCCAGGCCGAGGGGGTTCGCATCTACATCGGGGGCGAGAGCCAGGTGGTCCCCTTCGAGGAGCTCTCGGTGGTGAGCGCCCCCTATGAGGTCGACGGGCAGTTGGTGGGCACCCTGGGCGTGATCGGGCCCACCCGCATGCCGTACGACCGCATGATCCAGATCGTGGACATCACCTCCAAGCTTGTGAGCAACGCCCTGAGCCACCACAAGTAGGCCCGGCCCTAGAATCCTTCGAGGGGGGCGTTAGCTCAGTTGGTTAGAGCAGGGGACTCATAATCCCTTGGTCGCAGGTTCAAGTCCTGCACGCCCTACCAGTGGTCAAGCCCGCGCGTCTGCGGGCTTTTGCATTTCCCCCGCTTCAAAAAGCCGCCTCCTGTTTCTGGGGGGCTGGCTTCGCCGTTTTTTTACGTTTTCCACTAACATATTGTTACATATATGTAACAATATGGACTCTATACAGAAAAACCTCAGGAGTCACCGTTGAGAAATTTGAGGGTTTCTCTCGTTTTCGTCCAATTGGCGCTGGGCTTGGCCTGCTTCTCGGCTCAGGCCCAGAGCAAGGACCCGGTCTTCATCGGCATCGACGAGGCCTATTCGATCAAGACCAACACGGCCCCTCGGGCCATCGAGCGCGGGGCCCAGGCCGCGATCGCAGAGATCAACGCGCGTGGCGGTGTCTTGGGCGGGCGGCCCTTGCAGCTTATGACCACCGACAACCAGGGTCTGCCCGCACGCGGGCGCGACAACCTGATGGCCCTTTCGGCGACGCCCGGCCTGATCGCCGTCCTGACCGGAAAGTTCAGCCCGATCGCTGTGGAGATGGTCCCCGAGGCGAACCGGCAGAAGATTCCGCTGATCAGCGTGTGGGGCTCGGCTGACCCCATTACGGACGGCGCGGGGAGCCCCTCGTTCGCGTTCCGGCTTTCGCTCAAAGACAGCTGGGGGGTCGAGGCGATGATGCTGCGCGCCAAGTCCGTCCATCGCGCCACCCGCCAGTGCGCCATCCTGCCCAACACCGCGTGGGGCCGCTCGGCCGATGCCGTGCTCACGGCCAAGGCCAGAGGGCACGGTATCTCCGTGGTCGCGACCCACTGGTACAACTGGGGGGAGACGATGTTCCAGGATCCCCTGGCCGCTTGTGTCAATGCCTCCGGGCAGTCGATTCTCATGGTTGCCAATGAGCGCGAGGCGGCGAGCCTGATCTCGCAGCTGGCGGACCTGCCGCAGAATGGTCGTCTACCCGTGGTGGCCCATTGGGGCATCACTG
Source organism: Ramlibacter sp. (assembly GCA_044347465.1). Lineage (GTDB taxonomy): Bacteria > Pseudomonadota > Gammaproteobacteria > Burkholderiales > Burkholderiaceae_C > Ramlibacter. The sequence goes on along the minus strand of JBIKUT010000091.1, from coordinate 4,480 downwards.
GCGGTGTCATGCACCAACTGGCTGGGCCCGCGCTCGAGAAGGTGGATATGCAGGTGATTCAGACCTTCACCTTTATCGGCAACACACGGCCGGCCGCAGGCCGCCTGGCGCAGTGGATCTTGCGTGACGCCCAACTAACCGCCGTGGAACAGATCCCCAGCCCCGTCGGCTCGGCCCACGCCTACGACATGACGCACCTGCTCGCCTTGGCCGTGAACAAGGCGGGCAGCACGCACGGCGACGATATCCGCAAGGCCCTCGAGAGCCTGCCGCCCTTCGAGGGGGCGGTGCGTCGCTATGCCCCGGCCTTCACCCCGACCGTGCGCGACGCCCTCACGGCGCGCGAAGTCTTGTTCGTGCGAATGCAGCGTAGCGGCGAACTGACCCCGGTGCGCTGAACGAGCCTTGGGCATGACGTCTCCGGCCTCACCGCCCCGCTTCAAGGAGCGCATCAGCGTCCCGCTGGTCCAGATCCTGGGCGTCTACGTGGCGCTGATCACGTGTCTGGTGATGGGGCTGACCGTGCTGGCCGCTTACCTGCAGCAAAGTGCCGACGTTGGGCACCAACGCCAGCGGGTGCTGACGCGCCTGGTGGCCGAGATCACCAGCCAGGCGAGTGAAATCAGTGCGTTGGCGACCTCGCCCTTGCTGTGGACCGGCCTGACCGACAGTCAAGGCCGTGAGGTGTACCTGTCGCCGCTGCTAGAGAGGTTCAACCGCGGCGGCGCGCGCCGCTTGTATGTCCTGGATTACCGGGGCCGGGTGTTCATTGCCCCCAACACGGAGCCGGCTTCAATCGCCTCCGCGATCGCGTCCGATTCCGTCGTGGTTGCCGCCGTGGACCAGGGCAGCGACGGGTTCGGCCTGCGCGCGACTGCAGGTGGCGTGCCCCAGATCCTCTTGGTCCACCGAATCCTGAACCCCAATACCGATGGCGCGGTGGGCTACATCGTGGCCGTCATCGATGTGCCCAAAGCGCTGAGCCTGCTAAGGCTCGAGCCCGACGTCGCCTTGTCGCTGGCGATCGGTCAATCGGCCTTGACCCCCGAGCCCGACGGTCGCTGGCTGATTGGGGGCGAGGCGTCCGCAACGGCCTCGGAAGGCGAAATGAGCGTGCCGGTGCGCGTCTGGGTCGGGCGTCCCATTTATTCCGCTGCCTTGTACGTGCTGGCAGGCCTGCTGGTGGCCCTGCTCCTGGGGTGGTGGATCATCCAGCGGGTCAAGGCCTGGGCGGATCGCTTCGCGACGGCCACGACCGAGCGGCTCGATCGCCTTCTGCTCGAATGCCAGGCGATCCTCGAAGGCAAACGGCTCACCGCTGTCGAACCCGGGCCAGACGATGAACTGTCGCAGGTCACGCGCGCCCTGAACGCGATGCTGGTCAAGCAACGGCAGTTCACGGACGAACTGCGGACCACCGCTCAGGTTTTTGAGACGGCGGCCGAGGGCATCCTGGTGACGGAACCCGACGGACGGATCGTGCAGGCGAATGCTGCCCTGCTGGCGATGACGGGCTATCCGCGCGTCGATTTGCTGGGGAAGCCGTCCGGCATCCTGTATCGCAAGGCGCAGGATCTCGAAATCGGTCTGCAGATGGCCGCATCGCTCTCACAGACCGGCCGCTGGAGCGGCGAGACCACTTTTCTGGGGCGCTCGGGGGAGCTGATTCACGCGTCGGTGGCCTTGTCGCGGATCCAGAACGACGAGGGCGAGGTTTTGGGCAATGTGGCGGTGATCACGGACATCTCGCGGCTCAAGAAAGTTGAGCACCAGCTACGCGACTTGGCCAATCGGGATGCGCTGACCGGCCTGCCTAATTTTCGGTACATGTCCGAGCAGGTCCAGTTGGCGCTGCAGGATGCGACGGCCCAGTCCCGACGGTGGGCCGTGGTGTTCCTGGACCTGGACCACTTTAAGTCAGTGAATGACGATCTGGGCCACGATGCTGGCGACACCGTCGTCAAGAGCCTGGCCGCGCACCTCCAGCAGCGTCTGCCCGCCGGGCACCTCCTGTGCCGTCGCTCGGGGGACGAGTTCATTGCCATGATCGAGCGCAGTGGCGAAGACGATGACACCCTGACCCAGATGCTCAATCGGCTCACGCCTTTGGAGGTGAGCACCGAGGCCGGCCTCGTGAGGGTGACGGCCACGATCGGTGTGAGTCGCTTTCCTGAAGACGCAGCGAATTGGCATGAACTGCAGATCTGCGCGGACGTCGCGATGAACGAGGCCAAGCAGGAGCGGCGCGGTTCCCTGGTCTGGTACGACGAGCGCATCGGACATCGACTCTATCGCCGCCGCCAGATCCAGGGGCGCCTGGCCGAGGCGATTGAAAACAGCGCCTTCAGCGTTCACTACCAGCCGGAGGTGGACCTGCGCACGGGCCGGGTGATCGGGTTCGAGGCGTTGGCGCGTTGGGACGATCCCGAGTTGGGTCGCGTCAGCCCCGCCGAGTTCATCGCTGCGGCCGAGGAGGGGCGGATGATGGATGCCTTCACCCTGTGCATCGCGCAGAAAGTGCTCGAGGACAAGCCGCGCCTGCAGGCACGTTTCCCGAAGGTCGTCGTTGCCTTCAATGCTTCGCCGCAGGTGTTTCGGCGCTCGCGCCTGCTGGACTTTCTGTCGGACTGGAGCCTGCGCGAACCCGGGATCCTGGAGGGGCTGGAGATCGAACTCACCGAGACCGAGATCTCGCGCAGCGACTTCAGCCTGCAGACGCAGATGCAGGCGTTGGTCGGCCTGGGCGTGCGCCTGGCGATTGACGATTTCGGTACCGGCTATTCCTCCCTGAGCCGCCTCACGCAGTTTCCGATCAGCCGCCTGAAGATCGATCGCTCCTTTGTGCAGGGGATGGAGCGCACGCGCGAGCTGCGTATCGCCCGTTTGATCGTCGACCTGGCCAAGGCCCTGAACCTGGAAGTGATCGCCGAAGGTGTGGAAACCGTCGAACAACGCGAAGCGCTTTTGCGCATCGGGTGCCATCGCGGCCAGGGCTGGTTGTTCGCCCGCGCGATGCCGGTCAGCGAGCTCCTGGCCAGTGACAAGCCGGTGACCTTTCCGGCCGAGTGAAACCATGAAAACTGACGAGCCCCTGGGGCATTACATCGATCTGACCACGCGCGACGGCGCCGCTGTACGCACCTTCGTTGCCGAATCTCGCCAGGCACCGCGTGCGGTGGTGGTGGTGTTGCAGCACATGGACCAGCGCCGTCCGGGTAGCACGCACAAGGACCGCTCGCCCGCCGCATCGGGCGAGAACCGCCCGGGGGTCAACCCGCACGCTCGGCATATGTGCGAGGCCTTCGCGCGCGAGGGCTATCTGGCGCTGGCGCCGTCCACCTTCGGCCGTGGCGTCTCGGGTGTGGACTATGGCTATCGCGTGGAGAGCACGTACTGGGCGACGCGGCTGACCGCACCGCTGCAGGCCCTGCCCTCACCGCAGGTGATGCATGACATCGAGGCCGCTGTCTTGCACGCTGGCCGCGTCGCGCCCAATCTAGGGGTGGTCATGGCCGGCTTTTGTTGGGGCGGCCTGCTGGCCTGGCGTGCCGCCGCCCAGTTCAAGCAGCTGCGCGCCTGCGTCAGCCACTATCCGGGCGGAATCGAGGCCGAGTCGGAGCGCGCGCTGGCGCCCCTGTGTCCGGTGCTCGTGCAATTCGCCACGGATTCGCGCTGGATGCCGCACGCGGGCGTCGACGGGTTCGTGCGCACGCAAGCGGCCCGCGCGCCCTTGGAGCCGTCCGCGCCGCAGGTCGAGTGCCATGTGCGTGAGGCCCGCTACGGGTTCATGCAGCAGCAGCACCCCCATTACAGCGAGCCGGCCTTGGGCGCGGCCTGGCGTCGCACCCTGGCCTTCCTCGGGGCCCGGGCGGGCTCGCCGGGTTGAAACGGGGCGTTTCGCGGCCGATCCCTGCCCGCCGGCGGCTGGCGCCAAGGCTGCTATACTCGCGGGCTTAGCGGCTGTAGCTCAGTTGGATAGAGTACTTGGCTACGAACCAAGGGGTCGTGGGTTCGAATCCTGCCAGCCGCACCATCCAGGAAAGCCAGTTCCGATTTCGGAACTGGCTTTTTCTTTGGGCCATTCGCCCTAGGCCCATTCGCAAGTCGTTACGCCCGTAGCCGGTTGGCTGCGCCGTGCGCGCAGCGCGCGGGGTCAAATCGCGTCGGACGGTGTCGATCCCGACGCCTGCGCCCTCTATGCCCACCGCGACCCTGACCTTGAGCCCGCACGATGCTGCCCTGGCCGCTGACGTTGAATCGACCAGCGGACTGAGTCTGCTCGAGCACGTCGCCGATGCGGGCTTGTGGCGGCTGGATCTGGCCCGTGGCACCTTGCACGGATCGCCGCGGCTACGGGCTTGGCTCGCGGTTGCACCGTCAGACCCTCTGCACTTGGATTTTGTGGCCGAGCCCTGGCGCGATGGCCTGCAGGCGCGCGTGCGGGCGTGCGCGTGTCTGGGCGATCCCTTTGACTGCCATG
>JBIKUT010000090.1:0-7427 GCA_044347465.1 Ramlibacter sp. | reverse complement strand
GCCGGATTTCTTTTCCCAGGGGGCCGCCTGGTTAACGCCGCCGCCAAAACCGCCGGGGCCACGACGGTCGTCGCGGCGATCGTCGGAGAAGGCCTCACGGCGATCACCGCCGAAATCGCCAAAGCCGGCCTTGCGTCCGTAGCCATTGCGATCGGCATCGGGGGCACGACGGCCCTGGTAGCCGCCGCCGTTGCCGCCCCCGCGATGCGCAGGTGCGCCGCGCCCACGCGCACCGCCGCCAAAGCCGCCCGGCTGGGGGGCGCGCGGCGTGCGCTGGGTCGGCTCCAGGCCGGGCACTTCTTCGGCCTTGAACGGCTGCTTGGTGTAGCCCTCGATGTCGAAGATCTTGAAGCGGTCACGGAACTCGGCGAACGTGACGGCCAGGCCATCGCGGCCGGCGCGGCCCGTACGGCCGAAGCGGTGGGTGTAGTCCTCACTCTTCATCGGCAGGCCGAAGTTGAAGACGTGGGTGATAGAGGGCACGTCGATGCCGCGTGCGGCCACGTCGGTCGCCACCAGGATCTGCACCTGGCCATTGCGCAGGGCCATCAGGCGGCGATTGCGCAGGCCCTGACTGAGCGCACCGTGCAGGGCGACAGCGGAAAAGCCCTCTTGCTGCAGGTCGGCGGCCAAGCCGTCGCACTCGATCTGGGTGCTGGCGAACACGATGGCCTGACCGATGCTGGTGTCACGCAGCCAGTGATCGAGCAGCTTGCGTTTGTGCTGCGCGTTGTCGGCCCAGAACAGGATCTGCTTGATATTGGCGTGTTTTTCTTGCGGGCTGTCGATCTGCACCTTCTGGGGCTGGCGCATCACGCGCGTGGCCAGCTGCTGAATGCGCGGCGCGAAGGTGGCACTGAACATCATGGTCTGGTGACGCGCGATGGTCAGTTGGTTGATCTCGGCCAGGTCGTCGGCAAAGCCCAGATCGAGCATGCGATCGGCCTCGTCGACCACCAGGAATTTCACTTGATCGAGCTTGATCTGCATGGAGCGTTGCAGATCGAGCAGACGGCCCGGGGTGGCAACGACGAGGTTGGCGTTTTGCAGGCGCGCGATCTGCACCTGGTAGGGGATGCCGCCCACCACGTTGGCAATGCGCAAACCGCGGCAATGTTTGACCAGTTCGATGGCGTCATGCGCCACCTGCTGCGCGAGTTCGCGCGTGGGGCACACGATCAGGGCGCCGGGGGTGGCGGCCTTGAAGTTGCGCGGGTCGGTGGGGTTGCGGCGCTTGCGCTTGGGCGGTGCTTCGCCGCGGGCAGCAGCCTCTGCCGCCAAGCGATTGGCTTCGGCCTGCTCGCGCGCTTCGGCCTCGGCCTCCAGGCGGATCAGGGTGTGCAGCACCGGCAAGAGGAAGGCGGCGGTCTTGCCGCTGCCCGTCTGGCTGGAGACCATCAGGTCGATGAAGCGGGACGACTCGCCTTCGGCGGAGTTGTCCATGGCCAGGGGAATGGCCTGGGCTTGCACCGAGGTGGGCTGGGTGTAGCCCAGGTCTTGGACGGCACGAATCAGTTCGGGGGCCAGGCCCAGTTGCACAAAGCCGTTGGGGGTCGTATCGGCCACGGGGGCCGTGTCAGGGGTATCGGCAGGCGCAAAAGCAGCCTGCACTTCAAAGGTGTCGGTCATGAGGTCTCGCACGCGAACCGGCCCCGTGGGGGACGGTCGTCGTCAATGGTTAAGGGACATCAACCATCAAACGACAAAACAAGCTGTGAGGCTCGCTGGCTCCTTCGGTGAGCCTGTGCATGAGGGCAGATGCAAGATTCCGCTGCGCGCTAACCGAGGCCAGGTTCGCGGCGAAAGGCGGATTATGCCATGTTTTAGGGGAAACCCGAAGAGAGTCGTCTAGGCTTGCAGACGCAGGAAGTGTTCGCGGTAGTGCGCCAGTTCGTCGATCGACTCGTGCACGTCGGCCAGCGCGGTGTGCCGCTGCTGCTTCTTGAAGCTGTTGTACACCTCGGGCCGCCAGCGCCGCGAGAGCTCCTTGAGCGTGCTCACATCGAGGTTGCGGTAGTGGAAAAAGGCCTCGAGCCGGGGCATGTACTTCACCAGGAAGCGGCGGTCTTGGCCGATGGTGTTGCCGCACAGGGGCGTGGCGTTCTTGGGCACATAGCGCGTGAGGAAGGCGATCAAGGCCTCCTCGGCCTGGGCCTCGGTGGTGGTGGAGGCGCGCACCTTGTCGATCAGGCCGCTGCGACCGTGCGTGCCTTTGTTCCAGGCATCCATCTTGTCCAACTGGGCGTCGCTCTGGTGAATCACGAAGACCGGCCCCTCGATGCGCGGCGCCAGCTGCGGGCCGGTGACGACGACCGCGATCTCGATGATGCGGTCCACCTCGGGGTCCAGGCCGGTCATCTCGCAATCGAGCCAGACCAGGTTCTGGTCATTGCGCTCGAGGGGGGCTGCGGCGGCGGCCGCTTCGGGGGAGGGGTTCTCGGACATGACCCGATTGTCTCCCAAGGCCACGGCTAAACTCACTGCGATGAATGCGTCCTCTCTGTTCACCCTCGCCTTTGCCATCGCCCTGCTCGCGAGCCTGGTCACCCGCTACTGGCTGGCCACGCGCCAGGTGCGCCATGTGGCGGGCCACCGCGATCAGGTGCCCACCGCCTTTGCCGGCACCGTGTCACTGACCGCCCACCAAAAGGCCGCCGACTACACACTGGCCAAGGCCCGCGTCGACCTGGCCGAAATGGCCTTCGGCGGTGCGGTGCTGCTTGGGTGGACGCTGCTGGGAGGACTGGATATCCTGAACCAGGCCCTGCTGGCTGTCTTGGATGCGGGCATGACGCAGCAACTGGCGCTGCTCGCGGCGTTTGCCGTGGTCGGCGGGCTGCTGGATTTGCCCTTCTCGGTGTACCGCACCTTCGTGGTCGAAGCGCGGTTTGGCTTTAACAAGACGACGCCGGCCCTGTGGGTGGCGGATCTGGTCAAGGGCACGCTGCTCGGTGCCGTGATCGGCCTGCCGATCGCCGCCCTGATCCTGTGGCTCATGGGCGCCGCTGGCAGCCTGTGGTGGCTGTGGGCCTGGGGCACCTGGATGGCCTTCAACCTGCTGCTGCTGGTGATCTACCCGGGCTTCATCGCACCGATCTTCAACCAGTTCAAGCCCCTGGACGACGAGGCCCTGGTCACGCGCGTGCAGGCGCTGATGCAGCGGTGCGGCTTCACCGCCAAGGGATTTTTCGTGATGGACGGCAGCCGCCGCAGCGCGCATGCCAATGCCTACTTCACGGGCTTTGGCGCGGCCAAGCGGGTGGTGTTCTACGACACCTTGCTGGCCAAGCTCTCGCCCGCCGAGGTCGATGCGGTGCTGGCCCACGAGCTGGGGCATTTCAAGCACAAGCACATCATCAAGCGCATCGTGGGCCTGTTCGCCATGAGCCTGGTCGGCTTCGCGGCGATCGGGTGGGTGTCGACGCAGGTGTGGTTCTACACCGGCCTGGGTGTGCGCCCGAGCCTGGAGGGCGGCAACGACGCCCTGGCGCTGCTGCTGTTCTTGCTGGCGGTGCCGGTGTTCACCTTCTTTGTCTCGCCGCTGTTTGCGCGCCTGTCGCGGCGACATGAGTTTGAAGCGGATGCCTATGCCGCGGCGCAGACCGATGGCCGCGCCTTGGGCTCGGCGCTGACCAAGCTGTACGAGGACAACGCCTCGACGCTGACCCCCGATCCGGTGTTCGTGGCCTTCTACTACTCGCACCCGCCCGCGGGCGAGCGACTGGCCCGACTGGGCGTGGTGCCGGCATGAGCAGCATGTTTCCGCGCAAGGACTGGCGAGGCGTGCCGCGGCGCGCGCTCTCGCCCACCGAGGTGGTGACGCGGCTGGCCAACGCCGCAGGCTGGCAACTGACCGGCAACGGCGCCGATGTCGCCATCGAGAAGACCTTTCGCTTTGCGGATTACCACGAGACCTTGGCCTTCGTGAATGCGGTGGCCTTCATCGCGCACACGCAGGACCATCACCCCGAGCTCACCGTGGGCTACAACCGCTGCGTGGTGCGTTGGAACACGCACGATGTGGGCGGCCTGAGCGAGACCGACTTCGCCTGCGCCGAGCGTGTCGACGCTTTGCTCGCATGAGGACACTGCGCGCTTGACCGACGCCCACGCGCTCCAACCCGGACTCGTGGTGGCGGGCCACGGCCGCCACATGCTGGTGGAAACGCCCGAGGGCCAACGCCTGATCTGCCACCCTCGCGGCAAGAAGAACGACGCCGTGGTCGGCGATCGGGTGCGCTGGCGGGGCAGCCATGACGAGGGCACGATCGAGCGGATCGACGAGCGGCGCAATCTGTTTTACCGACAGGACGAGATCCGCACCAAGTCGTTTGCGGCCAACCTGGATCAGATCCTGATCCTGATCGCAGCAGACCCCGAGTTCTCCGAGGTGCAACTGACACGGGCGCTGATCGCCGCGGAAGCCGCAGGCATCGCGCCGCTGATCGCCCTGAACAAAAGTGATCTGGTCGAACCTTTCGAACGTGCCTGGGGGCGGCTGCTGCCGTATCTGCGCATGCACTATGGGGTGCTGCCCCTCTCGCTGCGGCTATCGAGCGACGTAGACCGCGAACACCTGATGCAGCACCTGCAAGGCAAGACGACGCTGGTGCTGGGGCCCTCGGGCGCGGGCAAGAGCACCTTGATCAACCTGCTGGTGCCGGGCGCCGCGGCGCAGACCGGCGAGGTCTCGCGCGCGCTCAATTCGGGCAAACACACCACCACCAGCACGAGCTGGTACTGGGTGGATGCCGCGCGCACCACGGCGCTGATCGACTCACCGGGCTTTCAGGAGTTTGGGCTTCACCACATCGAGCCCGCCGCGCTGGCCGGCCTGATGCCCGATCTGCGGCCGCACTTGGGGCACTGCCGCTTCTACAACTGCACCCACCTGCACGAGCCGGGTTGCGCGGTGCTGGGGGCGTTGGGCCAGACGGGCGAAGACGGTGTGAGCCCGAACCGCCACCGGATCTACGGCGAGCTGTTCGAGACCTTGTCGCAAACGCGTTGGTGACGTGCAGTGGGCGCAGGGCCCGCCCCAGCCTCAGCCCAGAAGACGTGCCAGTGTGAGTAGCGCCAACAGCACCATCCAGAGCACCACCGAGCGCCAGACCAAGCCGACGATGCTGCGCAAGTGAGCCGGCTCGGCCTCTCGGCCTGGCGTGCTTTCGCTGTCTGCGCTGTCACCCGGGGCCGGCTCGCCGGCGGCGGCGCCCTGCTCGGTGGCGGCTGAACGCAGCGCCTCACCGCCCAGACGCACGTTGACCGCGCCCGAGGTGGCGGCCAGCACCACGCCGTCGTTGTCGTTGGGGAAACGCTGTGCGTGGTGGCGCCAGCAGTCAATGGCTTCCTCGAAGCTACCCACCACCGCAAAGGCCAAGGCCGTGGCGCGGGCCGGGACCCAGTCGATCCAGTACCAGGCGCGGGCCGAGGCGGCTTGCAAGCCGGTGCTGACCGGGTGGGTGGTGCTGCGATGCAGCCAGTAGCGGGCCACGAATTCGGCCAGGCGATACAGCACCGCACCCGCCGGCCCGAAACCCAGTGCAGCCAGGATGCTGTAGCAGGCCAGCACGCCAAACACATGGCGGTGGGCGGCCAGCACCGAGTACTCGATCACATGCCGCAGCAGCTCGCTGCGAGGCAGGTCGGCCACCTCGACCCGTTGCCATTGCGCAAGCAGCTCGCGGGCCTGGGCTTCATCCCCCGCATCGAGCGCGTCGCGGATGGCGGTGAAGTGGTGGCTGAACTGGCGAAAGCCCAGCGTGAAATACAGAACCACCGTGCTCCAGACGATCGCCAAAGGCCAGCCGACAAAGCCATCGAGCAGCCAGTAGATGACGGCAGCCGCGAGGGTCGGGCCCACGACAGTGAGCGCCCAGGCGACCCAACCATGATGGGATTTGCCTGCGTCAAAGTTTCGGCTCACCCACCGAGCCCACAGACGCAAGCCGGCGTGCACCGGATTGCTGCGCGCCAGAGGCCGCGCCTGCTCGATCAGCAGGGCGAACAAGATGGCAAAGAAACTCATGCCGGAATGATAACGACCAGAGCGCGGGTGCCCTGCCCTGCCCCGCCCGGCTCAGGCTGCCAGGAAGCGATAGAGATTGCGCAGCATGCCGGCGGTGGCGCCCCAGATAAAGCGTTCGGTGCCACCCTGGTCATAAGGCATGGAGAAGAACTCGCGCGGGCCGCCGGGCGTAGCTACCGCGTGGCGGCGGTGGTGGGCCGGGTTCATCAAGAATGCCAGAGGCACCTCGAAGGCGTCGGCCACCTCGTACGAGTTGAGCACGAGGCGATGGCCCGGATCGACCAGGGCGACCACCGGAGTGACCACGAAACGGGTACCGGTGGTGTAGGTGGGTAACTCGCCCAGCGCCTGCACATGCTCGCGCGCCAGGCCCACTTCTTCGTAGGCCTCGCGCAAGGCGGTGTCCACCGCATCGAGGTCGGTGTCGTCACGCCGCCCGCCGGGAAAGGCAATCTGGCCCGAGTGGGTGGACAGGTGGGCGGTGCGCTGGGTCAAAAGGAGAGTGGGCTGCTCGCGCGCGATCACCGCCACCAGCACCGAGGCGTGCGCGAGCTGGCGGTCGGTGAAGCGCGGCTCGGCCCGCACTTCGGGGTCCCAGGGCCGGGGCGAGAGAAAGCGTGCCCGCAAGGCCTGTGGCGACAGTGCCTCATGCGGCACCGCCGGCAAATGCGTGTCGATCCCCACCACCGGCTGCAGGCGCGGGTCGAAGTGGGGCAACTTCGAGAAGGGGACGAAGGCGGGTTCGTCTGCAGGTGCGGGGGCGTGGGACATGGGGGCCTGAAAAACAAAACCGCCGCGAGCACAGGGCTGGCGGCGGCTTGGGCGAGCACCGGCACAAGGCCGGACTGCTTATTGAGCAGCGGCCGCCTTGGCCGGCAGCTTTTCCTTGATGCGAGCCGACTTGCCGCTGCGGTCACGCAGGTAGTACAACTTGGCGCGGCGCACATCGCCACGGCGCTTGACTTCGATGCTGGCGATCAGCGGGCTGTAGGTCTGGAAGGTGCGCTCGACACCCTCGCCGCTGGAGATCTTGCGGACGGTGAAGCCGCTGTTGAGACCGCGATTGCGCTTGGCGATCACGACGCCTTCGTAGGCCTGCACGCGCTTGCGGGTGCCTTCAACGACGTTGACGTTGACGATCACGGTGTCGCCCGGGGCGAACTCGGGGATCTTCTTGCCCAGACGGGCCATTTCCTCTTGCTCGAGGGTTTGGATCAGGTTCATGGTGTCCTCAGCGATCGTGCCCGCGCTACACAAGGGGCCCACAGGCAGACCCCAGAACAAACTGGGGGCGCACGACGGGGCGGCCGGGCAGAGGATCGGAAAGCCACAGATTATAGCCCGGTGGCCGGGGGGGGCTCCAGACCGGCCAGGAAGCCCTCGTCGTGGCGGTCCAGGC
>JBIKUT010000089.1:0-7448 GCA_044347465.1 Ramlibacter sp. | reverse complement strand
ACAGGCGGATGAAGGGGCCGATGGCACACGAGGCGTTGTTGTCCTTGGCCTTGCCCAGAAGCAGCGCGCTACGGCCTTCAATGTCACGCAAATTGACGTCGTTGCCGAGGCTGGCGCCCACGATGCGGCCGCGGCTGTCGACCGCCAGCACCACCTCGGGCTCGGGGTTGTTCCAGGCCGAGTCGCGGCGGATGCCCACCTGCGCGCCCGTGCCCACGGCCGCCAGGACCGGCGCCTTGGTGAAGACCTCGGCATCGGGGCCGATGCCCACCTCGAGGTACTGCGACCACAGGCCCTGCTCCTGCAACAGCTTTTTCAAGGCCATGGCCGCAGGCGAACCGGGTCGGACCGCCTGTAGGTCCTGACCGACCGAGGCCTCGACCTGCGCACGCAGCGCCTGCGCGCGCGCAGGATCGCCGCCGGCGCGTTCTTCGATCACGCGCTCGATCAGGCTGGTGGCGAAGGTGACGCCCGCCGCCTTGACCACCTGCAGGTCGCAGGGGGCGAGCAGGTGCGGTTGCTGGGGATTCGCGCCGGGCTGCCAACTGGCCGCCAGCAGGTCCTGCAAGCTCCCCAGGCGCACGCCCGGCGTCGCCCGCACGCGGGCCACTGCATCGGGCAGATCGAGCAAACCACTCATGGTGGGAAAGGTGGCCGAGAGGTCGTACACGCCATCGGCGCGCACCACGGCGACCGAAGGACCGGGCACAGGGCCCTGCGTGGACCAGACGCGGGCCAGCAAGGTGCCGGCGCAGCCGTCATCGGGCAGGCAACGGGTGGGATCGAGGGTCATGTCGGGTCGCTTATTCCATCAGGGCTCGGTCGGCGCGTGCACCTTGACCGCCGCTTGGGTGATCTCGCCCCAGGTGCTGGCGTCGATCCAGATGCCTTCGCGCTCGCGCTGCACGCGGGCTGCACGCTCGGGATCACCGGCGACCTGCACCGCGTCGACGCCCTGCGCGGGCGGCGCGCTGCGTAGCCAGTCGATGAAGGCCACGGTCTCGCGGTCGAAGGTCTCGCGCGGGCCCAGGCGCGCCGGGTCAATCAGAATGGTCAGCATGCCGTTGTAGACGGCACGCACGCCCTCGTGCTTGCGGTGCCAGGTGCCCATGCCGGTGAGCGCGCCTCCGAGCAGTTCGCAGGCCGTGGCCAGGCCGTAGCCTTTGTGCTCGCCAAAGGACAGGAGCGCACCCAAGAGGTTGCCGCGCGCACCGGGCGTTTGGGGCACGACGACGACGCCGGGATCCGTCGTAGGGCGTCCGTCCGGATCGATCACATGACCCAACTCCACTTGGCGACCCTCGTTGTGGGCGACGCGCATCTTGCCCTGGGCCACCCGGCTGGTGGCGAAGTCCAATACGAAGGGCGGCTGACCCGCGACGGGGATGCCGATGCAGCAGGGGTTGGTGCCGAAACGGGCATCGGCACCGCCCCAGGGGGCCACTGCGGGATGAGCCTGCACGTTCACAAAGTGCAGCGAGACCAGACCGGCTTGGACCGCCATCTCGGCCCAATGGCCGATGCGGCCAATGTGGTGGGCATGGGCCAACGTCATGATGCAGCTGCCATGCTGGCGGGCGCGCTCGATGCCCAGGTTCATGGCCTGCTCGCCCACCACCTGGCCGAAGCCCTGCTGGCCGTCCAGGGCCAGCAAGGTGCCGATGTCCAGGTGGATGCGCACGCCGGTGTTGGGCGTGAGGCCGCCCTCAAGGACGGCATCCACATAACGAGGCAGCATGCCCACGCCATGTGAGTCATGGCCCGAGAGGTTGGCGAGCACCAGATTGGCGGCCACGGTGCGGGCTTCGGCCGGGGCGCTGCCGGCGGCCTGCAGGATGCGTTCGCAATGCGCGCGCAACGCGGATGCGGCAATGACGCGCGCCGCCATCACATCACCGCCCCGAGCTGCCAGGGCACGAACTCGCTCTGACCGTAGCCATGCAACTCGCTGCGCGTGCGCTCGCCCGAGGCGACGGCCAGCACCCGCTCGAAGATCTGCTGGCCCATGGCCTCGATGCTGCTGCCGCCGTCAACGATGTCGCCGCAGTTGATGTCGATGTCATCACCCTGCCGCTTCCACAGCGCGCTGTTGGTGGCCAGCTTGATCGACGGCGAGGGGATGCAGCCATAGGCCGAACCGCGGCCGGTGGTAAAGCACACCATGTTGGCGCCGCCCGCGACCTGGCCGGTCGCGGAGACCGGGTCGTAGCCGGGGGTGTCCATGTAGACGAAGCCGCGCGCGCGCACCGGTTCGGCGTATTCGTACACGGCCTGCAAATTGGTGGTGCCGCCTTTGGCCACGGCGCCCAGCGATTTTTCAAGGATGGTGGTCAGGCCGCCCGCCTTGTTGCCGGGTGAGGGGTTGTTGTTCATCTCGCCGCCGTTGATGCGGGTGTAGTCCTCCCACCAGCGGATGCGCGCGATCAGTTTTTCACCGACCTCGCGGCTCACGGCGCGGCGCGTGAGCAGGTGCTCGGCGCCATAGATCTCGGGGGTTTCGCTGAGGATGGCGCTGCCGCCATGGGCGACCAGCAAATCCACTGCCGCACCCAGCGCGGGGTTGGCGCTGATGCCGGAGTAGCCATCGGAACCACCGCACTGCAAACCGATGGTGATGTGTTCGGCGCTACACGGCACGCGCTGCACCGCGTTGGCGGCAGGCAGCATCTCGCGCACCAGGGCGATGCCGTGTTCAACGGTCTTGCGGGTACCGCCAGTGTCCTGAATGTTGAACACGCGCAGGTTCTCGCCTTCGCGCAGGCCGCCATGGGCCAGCCAGGCGCTGATTTGGTTGGACTCGCAGCCCAAGCCCACCACCATCACGCCGGCGAAGTTGGCATGGGTGGCATAGCCGGTGAGCGTGCGCTCCAAGACCTGCATGCCCAGGCCCTCGGTGGCCATGCCGCAGCCGGTGCCGTGCGTGAGGGCGACCACGCCGTCGACGTTGGGGAAGTCGGCTAGCGCCTGCGGATTGGATTGGCGCGAGAAATGGTCGGCGATGGCCCGCGCGGCGGTGGCCGAGCAATTGACGCTGGAGAGGATGCCGATGTAGTTGCGGGTGGCCACGCGCCCGTCGGCGCGCACGATGCCCTGGAAGGTGGCCTGTCGGCGCGCGGGCTGCGGCTTGATGTCGGCGCCGAAGGCGTAGTCACGCTCGAAGTCGCCCATGACGAGGTTGTGCGTGTGCACATGCTCGCCGGCGGCAATGGGCTTGCTGGCAAAGCCGATGATCTGGTTGTAGCGGCGCACCGGCTCGCCCACCGCGATGGCGCGGGTGGCGACCTTGTGACCGGGTGGAATCAGCCCCTTGACCATCACCGATTCAGCGGGGGTGCCGCCCACGAGTTGACTGCGGGCGATCAGGACGTCGTCCTGGGGATGCAAGCGGATAAAGGGAGTCATGCGAACAGGCGTGATTCAGGACGGGGGATTCAATAGACCATCTTGGGCAGCCACAGCACCAACTGGGGGAAGTAGGTGATGATGCCCAGCGACATGAGCAAGGGCACGAGCCAGGGCAAGATGGCCATGGTGGTGCGTTCGACCGAGAGCTTGGCCACGCGCGCAAGCACGAACAGCACCATACCCATGGGGGGATGCAGCAGGCCGATCATCAGGTTCAACACCATCACGAGACCAAAGTGAACCAGGTCGATGCCCAGTTGCTGGCAAATCGGCACCAGGATCGGCACGAGGATGGTGATGGCGGCCGTGGGCTCAAGGAAGCAACCGACGAACAGCATCAGCAGGTTGGCCAATAGCAGGAAGACCCACGGGCTTTGGGTGAAGCCCAGCACCCACTGCGAGATGGCGGTGGTGACGCCGGTGGCAGTGAGCATCCAGCCAAAGATGCTGGCGGCCGAGACGATCAACAGCACGGTGGCCGTAGTCTCCACGGTATCCAGGCTGATCTTGACGAACATGCGCCAGTTCAGGGTGCGGTACCAGAGAAAGCCCAGCACCAGTGCCCACAGGCAAGCAGCGATCGCGCCTTCGGTGGGCGTGAAGATGCCGGTGGTCATGCCGCCAATCAGCAGCACCGGGGTCATGATCGGCAGTACCGCCTGGAAGCGAAAGACCTTGTCCATGACAAACAGCAGCACCAGACCGACGACCACCGTGGCTTGCGGGGGCAGTCCGCCCTGGGTGATGGCGATCCACAGCAGCACCGGCCAGGCGATGACCACTGCGGTTTCGGCCAGCGCCTTGGCCACGCGGGGCCACTGGAAACGGATGTCGCCGCCCCACCCGTTCTTGTGAGCGAAGTAAGCGACCGTGAGCATCATCAGACCCGCCATCAGGATGCCGGGGAGCAGGCCCGCGAGGAACAAGGCGCCCACGCTGACGTTGGCCATCATCCCGTAGATCACGAACGGCAGGCTCGGCGGAATGATGGGGCCCAAGGTGGCCGAGGCCGCCGTGACGCCGACCGCGAACTCGGTGTCATAGCCATGGTCCTTCATGGCCTTGATCTCGATGGTGCCCAGGCCGGCGGCGTCGGCGATGGCGGTGCCGCTCATGCCGGCAAAGACCACCGAGCCCACCACGTTCACATGGCCCAAGCCGCCACGCAGCCAACCCACCAGGGCCAGCGCGTAGTTGTAGATGCGGTTGGTGATGCCAGCGTTGTTCATCAAGTTGCCGGCGAGGATGAAGAAGGGAACCGCCAGCAGCGGAAAGCTGTCGATGCCGCCCACCATGCGGTGGATCACCGCAAAGCCCGGCATGTTGCCGGACCACAGGATGTACAGGAGCGCGGAGCCCGCCATCGCGATGGCCACCGGGATGCCACCGCTCATGAGAAGCAGAAAGAGGACTTTGAGCATGGGGTACTTCCGAGGGGACGCGTGAGGCGTCAGCGATCGTCGATGGTGGACTCCGGGCGCTCGAGAGCGGAGTAGCCACGGCGGTGATGGATCCATGCGACCTGCACGGAGCGTACGGCCATGGCGGCAAAGCTCACCATGACCACGCTGTAGACCCAGTTCATGGGCAGGTCCACCATGGTCATGCGGGTGGTGCCACCCAGACGCAGCATCAGCATCACGGTGAAGACGGCGGCCGCGGCAAAAAAGGCCACGCGCAGCAAGTCGACCAGCGTGGACATCCCACGTGCCAGACCCGCGGGCATGTAGCGGTAGAAAAAGTCGACCTGAATGTGGTTGTTCTTGATCACGCCGATCGTGGCACCGGTAAAGACGGTGGCAATGAGCAGGTAGCGCGCGATCTCCTCGGTCCAGGAGGCCGAGTTATTCAGCACATAGCGCGTGAAGAATTGATAGAAGACCGTCAGACCCAGGATCCAGAAGAAGGTGACGGCGACCCAGGCCTCCGGGGGCGTGCCAGACAAATCGACCGCCTCGTCCTGGGCGTGGAACTGGCCGTCATCGCCCATGACTCGGGGCATGTCATCGATGCTCGACATGGTGGCGCCTTCGCAAGAAGAAATTCCAAGAAACTCGATGCACCACGGGCCCGCGGGCGGTGCGACCACCCCTCGGGCCCGTGCGCACGCAGACGATTACTTGATCGCGATGATGCGGTCCCAATCGCGCTTGTCCAGCTTCATGGACTCGAAGGTGATGGACTTGAGCACGCGTTGCTGGAAGTCGTTGCGGTCGACGGTGACGACGTTGATGCCCTTCTTCCGGAACTCGTCGGCGAGCTCGCCTTCACGCTTGCGGATCTCGTTGGTGGCGTTGACAGCCGCTTCACGCGAGATGTCGGCAAAGAGTTTTTGCTCGGCGGCGTTCATGCGGTTCATGGTGCTGGGCGAGACCACGGTCAGCAGCGCGTCGGCGATATGGCCGGTCAGGATGATGTTTTTCTGGACCTCGAAGAACTTTTTGGCTTCGATGGTGGGCAGCGGGTTTTCCTGCGCATCGACGGTGCCGTTTTGCAGGGCCAGGTAGACCTCGGCGAAGGCGATGGGCGTGGGGTTGGCGCCGCAGGCACGAGGCAGCGCGGTGTAGGCCGGCGAATCCGGCACGCGCATCTTCAAGCCCTTCATCTGGTCGCAGTTGGTAAAGAGCTTGTTGCTGGTGGCGTGGCGGGCGCCGTAGTAGGTCAGCGCGGTGACGGTGTTGCCGGTGGCCTTCTTGTAGCCGTCGGTGAGTTCGCGGAACACATCGCTCTGGCCGTACTTGATCACGTGATCGGCATCGCGGAAGGTGAACGGGTAGTAGCTCACCGCCAGGCGAGGAAAGGAGTTGGAGGCAAACGAAGCGCCGGTGAGGATGATGTCGACCGTGCCCAGTTGCAAGCCCTGGTTGATGTCGCTTTCCTTGCCCAGGCTAGAAGCCGGGAACACCTGGATCTCGTACTTGCCGTTGGTGCGCTTTTTGAATTCGTCAGCGGCCCACACCGACCACTTGTGATACGGCTCGGAGGTCTCGTAGACGTGCGCCCATTTGAGTTTGGTCTGGGCCTGGGCCAGGCCCGGAACGGCCAGGGTGGCCGCCAGTGCGGCGCAGGCAGCGAGGGTCTTGAGTGCATGGCGTTTGATCATGTCGTCTCCTGATGGATGTTGTGGTGGAAGCACACGCAGGCCCCAGTAGCGGTCCGTCGTATGATTCATATGATGATTAGCGGCGCCCGCTGTACCCCCTAGAGAAAACCCTTAACCAGACGATTCAGGAGACCCCCATGCGACTCAAGGGAAAAACCGCACTCGTGACGGCCGCGGGCCAGGGCATCGGCAAGGCCACCGCCTTGGCGCTGGCCGCCGAGGGTGCGCAGGTCTGGGCGACCGATGTGAACCCGACGCTGCTGGCGACCTACGGCGACACGCCCGGCGTGCGCACCGCCACGCTGGATGTTCTGGACAAGGCGGCCATTACCCGCTTCGTGGGGGGCTTGCCGCCGCTGGACATCTTGTTTAACTGCGCGGGCTTTGTTCACAACGGCACCATCGCGCAGGCCACCGACGACGATTGGAATTTCGCCTTCAACCTGAATGTGCGCTCGCAGTTCTGGACCATTCAGGCCGCCCTGCCCGGCATGATTGAGCGCGCCCAAGCCGCGGGCGGCGCCAGCATCATCAATATGTCCAGTGTGTGCAGCAGCATCAAGGGGCTGCCCAATCGCTTCATTTACGGCACGTCGAAAGCCGCCGTGATCGGTCTGACCAAGAGCGTGGCGGCCGACTATGTGGGTCAGCGGGTTCGCTGCAACGCGATTTGCCCGGGGACGGTGGATACGCCCTCTTTGCACGATCGGATCAACGCGTATGACGATCCGGTGGCGGCGCGTCAGGCCTTCATCGCACGCCAACCGCTGGGGCGTTTGGCACAGGCGCATGAGATCGCGCCGCTGGTGGTGTTTTTGGCGAGTGACGAGGCGGCTTTTGTGACGGGGCAGGCCTATAACGTGGACGGTGGGATCACGATTTGAGTTCATGGTGGCTCTCGGCTGCTTGAGTCTCAGCTGCTTGAGTCTCAGCTGTTTGA
>JBIKUT010000088.1:0-7488 GCA_044347465.1 Ramlibacter sp. | reverse complement strand
CGAGAACTCGGCGGCCTGCACGGTGACGGGCTGCGCGCCGACCAGTTCGGCGATGCGCGAGGTGCTGGGGCTGTAGGCACGCCACTTGATGCCCTTGAGGTCGGCGGCGCTGTTAATGGGCTTCTTGCTGTAGATGCCCTGGGGCGGCCAGGCCACCGAGTACAGCAGGATCATGCCCTGCTCGGCGAGCTTCTTTTCGAGCAGCGGCTTTTGGGCGCGATACAGCTTCATGGACGAATCAAAGCTGTCGGCGAGGAACGGCAGGCCGTCAGCGCCGAAGGGGGCCCATTCATTTTGGAAGTTGGCCAGGAGGATCTCACCGGCCTGGGCTTGACCGCCCTGGACCGCGCGCTTGATCTCGGGCGCCTTGAACAGCGATGCGTTGGCATGCACGGTGATCTTGAGTTTGCCGCCGGAGGCCTTGTCGACGTCGGCCGCGAATTGCGTCAGGTTCACGCTGTGGAAGTTGGTCGCGGGATAGGCAGCGGGCAGGTCCCACTTGGTTTGGGCCAGCGCAGCGCTGCTCAGGGCCAGGGCGCCGGCGGCCAGGGTGAGGTGAAATGATCGACGATTCATAGGGACTGCTCCTTGACTGCGAGGGGTGGGCGAAGGGGGCGTGTGCGCACTGGGTGGTCTGCCGGGCAGAGCACTGGGGCGAAGTGCCACTGTAGGGCTGGGCTGCTGGGGAACGGATTGGTGATTTCCCTAATTACCAACAATTTGTCGATAAATTGTTGGTGTTGTGGGTAGACTGAGGCGCCCTGAGGACACCTGACGCCATGCCCCGCAAGATCTCGGCCGAACGGCCTGCTACCAAGCCCATCGTATCGTCGGCCCATCTGGTTTCGCCCGATAGTGCCCAGATGAGCGAATTCGAATTCGGCCTCATCGTTGCTGGCAATGCCTTTCACCGCTGGGTCACCCATTGCATGTCGGCGGCGGGCCTCAAAGACCTCACCCCGCTGGATGTGCTGGTGCTGCACCATGTGACCCACCGTGCGCGCGACAAGCGGCTGGCTGACATCTGCTTCATCATGAACATCGAAGACACCCATCTCGTCAACTACGCCCTCAAGAAGCTGCAGGGCCTGGGCGTGGTCGCCTCCCGCAAGCATGGCAAGGAGGTGACCTATGCTGCCACCGAAGACGGTCGTCAGTTTGTCGAGCGCTACCGGGAGATTCGGGAGTCCTGCCTGATCGCTGCGCTCAAGGCCGACGACAGCCTCAATCGCGACATCGGCGAGCTCGCCCGCCTCCTGCGGGTGCTCTCGGGAATGTACGACCAGGCTGCGCGCGCGGCCGCCTCGCTGTGAGGCCGAGGATGGATGCAGCAGATCAAAGCAAGCGCTGGCAGTTCTGGATCGATCGGGGCGGCACGTTCACCGACATCGTGGGCCGGCGGCCCGATGGCGCGCTGGTGACGCACAAGCTCTTGTCGGAGAACCCGGAGCAGTATCGCGATGCCGCGGTGGCCGGCATCCGCCACCTGCTCGGGCTGCGCCCCGACGCGCCGGTGACCCCTGAGCGGGTGGCCTGCGTGAAGATGGGGACGACCGTGGCCACCAACGCCTTGCTCGAACGCAAGGGCGAGCCCACGCTGCTGGTCACGACCCAGGGTTTTGGCGACGCGCTGCGCATTGCCTATCAAAACCGCCCGCGCCTGTTCGATCGGCGCATCCTGCTGCCCGAGCTGCTGTATCGCAGCGTGGTGCAGGCGCACGAGCGGGTGACGGTGGACGGACAGGTGCTGCAGCCCTTGGATGAAGATCCGCTGCGCGGCGAACTGGCGCGGGGCTACGCGCAGGGCCTGCGCTCGGTGGCGATCGTGTTCCTGCATGGATGGCGCCACACGGCGCATGAAGAAGCCGCGGCGCGTCTGGCGCGCGAGGTGGGCTACACGCAGGTCAGTGCCTCGCATCAGACCAGTCCCCTGATGAAGTTTGTCAGTCGGGGCGACACCACGGTGGTTGATGCCTATCTGTCGCCGATCCTGCGCCGTTATGTGGACCAGGTGGCCGAGCAGATGCCCGGTGTGCCGCTGTTGTTCATGCAGTCCTCGGGTGGCCTGACCGATGCCCGGGTGTTCGCGGGCAAGGATGCGATCTTGAGTGGCCCCGCCGGCGGCATCGTAGGCATGGCCCGCACCGCACAGGGTGCGGGCCATGCGCGCGTGATCGGCTTTGACATGGGCGGGACGTCTACCGACGTGTCGCACTTCGCGGGCCAGTTCGAGCGCGAATTCGAAACACAGGTGGCGGGTGTGCGGATGCGCGCACCGATGATGAGTATTCACACGGTGGCGGCGGGCGGTGGCTCGCTTCTGACCTATGACGGCGCGCGGTTTCGGGTGGGGCCCGAGAGTGCGGGGGCGAATCCTGGGCCGGCCAGTTACCGGCGCGGCGGGCCGCTGGCGGTGACCGATGCCAATGTGAGAGTGGGCAAGGTGCAGCCGGCTTATTTCCCGAAGGTGTTCGGGCCGCAAGGTGACGCGCCGCTGGATGCGGCGGCGGTGCAGGCGGGCTTTGAGACGCTGGCCGCACAGACAGGGCGCGCCGGCGAGGACGTGGCCCATGGCTTCATCCAGATCGCCGTGCAGCAGATGGCCAATGCGATCAAGAAGATCTCGGTGGCGCGGGGCTATGACGTGACCCGCTACACGCTGCAATGTTTTGGGGGCGCGGGTGGGCAACACGCCTGCCTGGTGGCCGATGCCTTGGGGATGACGCAGGTGCTGGTGCATCCGTTGGCGGGCGTGTTGTCGGCCTACGGCATGGGCCTGGCCGATCAGAGCGTGATGCGCGAGGCCTCGATCGAATCCCGCCTGCAGGCGCAGGCGCTGCCCGCGATCGAGGCGCGCTTGCACACCTTGGGCGAGCAGGCGCGTCAGGCCCTGGGGCAGGCGGCGGGGGCCACGATGGGGGCCGATCCTGCTTCGATTGAACTGCGTCCGCGCGTGCATCTGCGCTACGAAGGCACGGATTCCGCCTTGGTCGTGCCCTGGGGCGACTTGGCCGCGATGACGCAGGCCTTTGAAGATGCCTATCGCCAGCGCTTTGCCTTCTTGATGGCGGACAAGGCCCTGGTGGTGGAGGCGGTGTCGGTGGAGGCGGTGCTGCCCGGTGAGGCGGCCCAGGAGCCGCAACTCCCGGTGCATCCGCCGCGAGCGATTCCGCAGCGTGAAGTCGTGCGGGTCTACACCACGGGGTTGGACGGTCAGGCGCAGTGGCATCACGCGGCGCTGGTGGTGCGCGAGGACTTGCGCGCGGGGGATGTGATCCCAGGCCCGGCTATCGTGGCCGAACGCAATGCCACGACGGTGATCGAACCCGGCTGGCAGGCGCAGCTCACAGACCGCGACCACCTGCTGCTCACGCGCGTGACGGCGCGGCCCCAGCGGCAGGCGGCGGGCACGCAGGCCGACCCGGTGCTGCTGGAGGTGTTCAACAACCTGTTCATGAACATCGCCGAGCAGATGGGACTGCAGCTGCAAAACACCGCGTACTCGGTGAACATCAAGGAGCGTCTGGATTTTTCCTGTGCCTTGTTCAATGCGCAGGGCCAGCTGATTGCCAACGCGCCGCACATGCCGGTGCATCTGGGCTCGATGGGCGAGAGCATTCAGGCCGTGATCCGGGACAACGCGGGCCAGATGCAGCCCGGCGATGTGTTTGTGCTCAATGACCCGTATCACGGCGGCACGCACCTGCCCGACATCACAGTGATCACGCCGGTTTATCTGGAGGGCCATGCGCAGCCCGTCTTTTATGTGGGCTCGCGCGGTCACCATGCCGATGTGGGTGGGACCACGCCCGGTTCGATGCCGCCGTTTTCCAAGCGGATCGAGGACGAGGGCGTGCAAATCCGCAATTTCAAGCTGGTGGAAGGCGGGCGCTTGCGTGAGGGGCCGATCGTTGACTTGCTGAAAAGCGGTGAGCATCCAGCGCGCAACCCGGCGCAGAACGTGGCCGATCTGAAGGCGCAGATCGCCGCCAACGAAAAAGGCGCGCAGGAGCTACGTCGCATGGTGGACCAGTTTGGCCTGGCGGTGGTGCAGGCCTATATGCAGCACGTGCAAGACAACGCCGAAGAATCGGTGCGTCGCGTGATCACGCGATTGCGCGATGGGCAGTTCAGCTTGCCCCTGGATAACGGTGCGCGCATCGAGGTGGCGGTGCGGGTGGACCACGCCCGCCGCGCCGCGCAGATCGACTTCACCGGCACCAGCACGCAGTTGCCCAATAACTTCAATGCGCCGCGTGCGGTATGCATGGCGGCGGTGCTGTATGTGTTCCGCACGCTGGTGGATGACGACATCCCGCTCAATGCGGGGTGCCTCAAACCGCTGGAGGTGATCATCCCCGAGGGCTCGATGCTCAATCCGAATCCGCCGGCGGCGGTGGTGGCCGGCAATGTGGAGACTTCCAGCTGCATCACCAACGCGCTGTTTGGGGCGCTGGGTGTGATGGCGAGCAGCCAGCCGACGATGAACAACTTCACCTTCGGCAACGACCGCTACCAGTATTACGAGACCATCGCCGGCGGCAGTGGCGCGGGGGTGGAGTTCGATGCCCAGGGCCGCCTGACCGGCGGCTTTGACGGCACGTCGGTGGTGCAGACCCACATGACCAATTCGCGTCTGACCGACCCCGAGGTCTTGGAGTTTCGCTTTCCGGTGCGCTTGGAGAGCTACGCGATCCGCGAGGGCTCGGGCGGCGTCGGGCAGTGGCGTGGCGGCGATGGGGGCGTGCGCCGCGTGCGCTTTCTGGAGCCGATGACGGCCAGCATCTTGTCCAACGGGCGTGTGTTTGCGGCCTTTGGCATGGCCGGCGGCCAGGCGGGCCAGGCCGGGATCAACCGGGTGGTGCGCGCCGATGGCACCGTGGAAGATCTCGGGCACATTGGGCAGGTGCAGATGCAGCCGGGGGATGTGTTTGAGATCCACACGCCGGGGGGCGGAGGGTTTGGCCCTCTGGCGGGGTGAGGCCAGGCGGCTCGGCGGGGAATTTCAGGCTATAATTTGAGGCTTATTCCCCGATAGCTCAGTCGGTAGAGCGCCGGACTGTTAATCCGTAGGTCCCTGGTTCGAGCCCAGGTCGGGGAGCCAAAAAAAGCAGGGGTTAGCGATGCGAGTCGCTAACCCCTTTGTTTTTTGCCCTTAGTTTTTTGCCCTTAGTTTTTCGTCCTTTGACGTTTGAGTCCGCGCCCCACAGGTTCACAACGGTCTCTCGCGTCGCGTGGTGTCGTCGCAAGGGTATTCACGCATCCGGTCTCTGGGGCGTTTTCACTACGATCCAACAGGCTTTTTTTCATCGATAGGAACATCACATGCGCTCCCTGATCTGGGCTAAACGTCTGTCAATTAGCTGCGCCTTCATGGCCAGTGTGTTCGCCCACGCCCAAACCTACCCCGACCGCCCGCTCACCATCGTGGTGCCCTTCACCCCGGGTGGCGTGTCCGACATCACGGCGCGGCCCTTGGCGATTGGCCTGGCCGCCGATCTGGGTCAAAACGTGATCATCGACAACAAGGGTGGCGCCGGCGGTGCCATCGGCATGTCGGCTGCGTCCAAGGCCAAGCCCGATGGGTACACGCTGATGATGGCGCTCCCCAGCATCATCACCATCCCGATTTCGGATCGCATCAACGGGCGAGCATCCACCTTTCAGATGAACCAGTTCCGGCCCATCGCCCGCCTGACCGCGGATCCGACGGTGCTGGCCGTGCGCGCCGACAGCCCCTGGAACAATCTGGGCGATTTCGTGCGCGAAGTGCGGCGCAACCCCGGCAAGGTGTCGTACAGCTCCTCGGGCATTTACGGCACCACGCACGTGGCGATGGAGATTCTGGCCAACGCGGCCAACCTGAAGATGATTCACGTGCCTTTCACCGGCGGCGGCCAGCAGGTGACGGCGCTGTTGTCGGGGCAGGTGCAAGCCACCATGCAAACCCCGGGCGCCATCGCGCAGCACCTGGCGGGCGGCAAGCTCAAGGTGCTGGCGGCGCTCAGCGCCGAGCGGGTGCCCTCGATGCCGCAAGTGCCCACCGCCAAGGAACAAGGCTTTGACGGCGAGTTCTACCTCTGGACCGGCCTGTTCGTGCAGACCGGTACGCCCGATGCGGTCGTCAACCGCCTGCGCGAGTCGGTGAAAAAGGCCGCCGCGCACCCCAGCTTCACGCAAGCCATGAACACCCTGAACACGCCGATCCAGTTTCTGGATAGCGCCGACTTCGCTAACTTCCTCGTGGCCGATACCCGGCGCTTTGAGGACGTCCTGACCAAGATGGGCAAGATCGAGTAAGCAGCTGACATGAAGTTGATCAACTTTCTCGTGAACGGACACACCCGGGTGGGCGTGTTGGAGGGCGATACCGTCGTGGACCTGGTGGCGCTGCAAGAGGCCGCGCCCTTCGTGACAGGGCCGCAGCAAGCGGCCCTGGGCAACACGATCGAGCTGATTCGGGCCTGGGGCGACATCCAGCCTCGGCTGAAAGCGGCCGTGGCCCAAAGTGCCAGCGTGCCCGCCAGTCGCAAGCCCTTGGCCAGTGTGGACCTGCAAGCGCCGATGGTGCCCAGTACCATCTTGTGTTCGGGCAGCAACTACCTGAGTCACAACCAGGAAAAGGCCAACGCCGACATCAGTGGCAAAGAGCCCGAGTTCTTCATCAAGACCGGCGATTGCGTGGTGGGCCACGGCCAGCCCGTGATCCTGGATCGCATCTTGACGAACAAGCTCGATGGCGAGGTGGAACTGGCGGTCGTGATCGGCAAGGCGGGTCGCCATATTGCGGTTGAAGACGCCTTGGACCATGTGTTTGGCTACACCATCGTCAACGACATGACGGCGCGCGATCGTCAGGTGCGCAAGCGCCCGGACGGCAGCTACTGGTACGAGCTGGGTCGCGGCAAGTTCTTTGACAGCGGTGCGCCCATGGGGCCGTGCATCACCACCCGCGACGAGATCCCGGACGCGCAGCAACTGATGGTGAAGTCGTGGGTCAATGGCGACCTGCGTCAAATCAGCAGCACCTCGCAGATGATCTGGACGGTGGCGCAGTTGGTGCACTTCTTCTCGATCAACGTGACGCTGCGTCCGGGGATGGTGATCATCACCGGCACGCCCAGCGGCACGGCCTGGTCGTGCGATCCCGAGTTGGGGGGCAAGTGGGCGGGCACCGAGGGCATGGTGCGTGCGACCGGCTACCTCAAGGACGGCGACGAGATCGTGTGCGAGATCAGCGGGATCGGGCGCTTGTCCAATCGGGTGGTGGAGAACGCTCGCCGCTGAAGACTCAGGCCTGACGGCTGGGGGCGCGCCTTACGGGGTGCGCTCCTTTTTTTTGGCGTTAGCGTTTTCGTCTGCGTTGGCGGTGCAACGCGGTGGGCGTGCGGCGGGGGCCCGGGGGCTTCACTGCGCAGGCCCTTCGGGCTTCCTTGCGGTGCTCGTGCCAGGCGGGAAGCGCGCAAAACTCGCCTTCGGCTCAAACAT
>JBIKUT010000087.1:0-7496 GCA_044347465.1 Ramlibacter sp. | reverse complement strand
GCCCGAGTCACGCAGCTGGTGTTCGAGTTCGCGCGCGGTGTAGAGGGGGTTGACGTTGACGCAGGTGTAGCCGGCACGCAGGATGGCCGACATGGTCACCGCGAACTGGGGCAGGTTGGGCAGCATGATGGCCACGCGTGCCCCGGGCTCCAGGCCACGTGACTGCAAATACGCCCCCAGCGCTGCGGACAGCGTATCGACCTGGCCATAGGTCATCCAGCGGTTCATGCAGACCGAGAAGGGCCGGTCTTTGTTCTTGCGGAACGACTCCTCCAGCAGGCCGGTGAGGGAGTGGTATTGCGTGACATCGATGTCGTGCGCGACGCCGCTGGGGTAGCTCGCGAGCCAGTGCCTGTCCATGTTGTCTCCTTGTGCGGGCATTGTCCCCCCCCAGTGCGGTATCGGAACACCGGGCTTGTCCTAGGGTGTGGCCCCGTCATACTCGCACCATGCTCCCGAACGCACCCTCTTCTTCGACGCTGGCGCGCTTGCAGCAAGCGCTGACGCTGTGGACCTTGGTGTGCGCCGTGACCTGGCTGGTGGGGTGGTGGCCGGTGTCCCGCACCTGGGCGTTGACTGGATTTTTCGTGGTGACGCTGGGCTACGCGATCGTCCTGGCGATGGAGTTTGTGCTGCTGACGCAGATCGCCCGAGACGATCCGGTGCCGCGTGCCACGCTCGCTCAATTGGTCGGCGCGTGGGCGCGCGAAGTGGTGATGGCCCTTCGGGTATTCGCCTGGCGCCAGCCCTTTCGTTGGCGCGTCATGCCCGATCAGCTCTCGGGTGATCGGGTGGCGGGTCGCCATGGGGTGGTGCTGGTGCACGGCTTTGTGTGCAACCGTGGTTTCTGGACGCCCTGGCTACGCCGCTTGCACGCGCAGGGGCGGGCCTTTGCTGCGGTGAACCTGGAGCCGGTGTTCGGCTCTATCGATGCCTATGCGCCCCGGGTGCAAGAGGCGGTGGACCGTGTGCGTCAGGCCACGGGCCTGCCCCCGGTGCTGGTGTGTCACAGCATGGGCGGGTTGGTGGCGCGGGCTTGGCTGCGCACGCAGTCGGGTGAGCCGGTGGTGGCGCATGTGGTCACGCTGGGAAGCCCGCATGCCGGCACCTGGCTGGCGCGCTGGAGCCACTTCACCAACGGACGCCAAATGCGTCAGAACAGCGCGTGGATCCAGGCCTTGCGCGAGGATTGGACGCCCGCACAGGCTGCGCGCTTGACCTGCTGGTATTCAAACTGCGACAACATCGTGATGCCGCCGTCCACCGCGACCCTGCCGGGTGCGGACAACCGCCTGCTAGAGGGTGCCGCGCATGTCGACTTGGCGTTTCGGCCCCCGGTGATCGCGCATACCGAGGACCTGCTGGAGCGTCTGGACCAGGGCGTGATCAGCCGCCGTGTCCCTTGATATAGGTTTCCAGAAACTTGATCTGGTTGCCCTGGAGCTCGATCACGCTCTTGACGATGTCACCAATCGAGACCACGCCGACCACTTTCTTCTGGTCCACCACGGGCAGGTGTCGAATGTGTTTGTGCACCATGATGGCCATGCATTCATCCAGACTGTTCGACGGGGTGACCGTGAGCGGGTTGGCGGTCATGATGCTGGCGATCTGGGTGGTCTTGGGATCGAGATTGGGCAGCAGCACCTTGATGGCGCAATCGCCTTGCGACACGATGCCAGCCAGCACGCCGTCGTCCATCACCAGGATGGCGCGCACGCGGTTGTCTCGCATCAGCTGGAGGGCTTTTTCGGTGGTGTCCGTGGAGCGGACCGAGAAGATCGTCGCGGCTTTTTTCTCAATACATTGTTTGACGGAAGTCATGTGGTTATCCCTGGCGCGGTAGTTTGAAAAAGGGTCGGTGAATCAGGGTTCACGTGGGTGGGTGTCTTCTGAATCCTTGGTGTGAGACTTCAGGTCTAGCTTGATCACCAGGGCGGAGATGGCCAGCAGGAGCACCGCGCCGCTCTCGTAGATCAGGTCCACCGTGCTGATGCCCTTGCCTTGCAGGATGATCAGTCGGCACAGGGCCGTGATGGCGATGAAGATGGGGATGGCAATCGGAATCTTGCTGTACTTGTAGAAGGCCGCCACCATGCCCAGCACCTCGGCGTAAATGAACATCAGCAGCAAGTCGGTCAGGGTGATCTTGCCGGTCATGAGCACCGTGTACATCTCAGCGCCAACGCTGTAGATCGTGAACAAGGCGATCAGAACCAAGATGCCTTTTTCAGCGGCGGTAATCCATTTGTACATGTTCATGCGTCAGCGCCTTCGGAGTCACAGGGGATCTGGCAGCCGGCGATTGCCGTACGCTGCGCGAGCGGCGCAGACATTGCGCCGAGGGTGGATGTGAGCGAAGAAGCAGAATAGCACCCCAGGCGAAATGCTTCGCGCGGGGTCGGGATGGCGAAGTAGGATGGTCGCCTAATGAGGCTATTTGGCTTAACTCATGGCGCGCAGGCCGCCGGCAGAACACCGCGGCGCATCTGATCGAGCTCCATGGACTCGAACAGCGCCTTGAAGTTGCCTTCCCCAAAACCTTCATTGCCTTTGCGCTGAATGAACTCGAAGAAGATCGGGCCCAGCTGGTTCTCGCTGAAGATCTGCAGCAGCAGCTCTTGGGGCGTGCCATCCACCAGGATGTTGCGTTGCTGCAGGGCCGCGATGTCTTCCTTCAGGCCCGGGATGCGCCGGGGCAGCAGCTCGTAGTAGGTCTCGCTGGTGTCCAGCAGCTTCACGCCGGCCAGCTGCAAGGCGTCCACCGTGTCAGGCAGGTGGGTCGAGGCCAGCGCGATGTGCTGGATGCCTTCGCCGTGGTAGCGGTCCAGGTACTCCTGGATCTGGCCGGCCTGATCGTTGCCCTCTTCGTTGATCGGAATGCGGATCTTGCCGCAGGGACTCGTCATGGCCTTGCTCTTGATGCCGGTGGCCTGGCCCTCGATGTCGAAGTAACGCACTTCGCGAAAGTTAAAGAGGCGCTCGTAGAACTCGGCCCACTCACTCATGCGACCGCGGTGCACGTTGTGCGTGAGGTGGTCGATGGTGGTCAGGCCAAAGCCTGTGGGGTTGAGGGCGCCCGCCCCCCGCGCGCCCGGCAGGGGCTCGAAGTCGACGTCGTAGAAGCCGATGTTGCCGATGTCGCCCTCCTGTGCGCCGTTCTTGCCGCGCCAGCGGTCCACGAGGTAGATCAAGCTGTCGCCGATGCCCTTGATCGCGGGGATGTTCAACTCGCCTGGACCGGCCTGGCCCGCATAAGCCCAGGCGCCCAATGAAATGGCGCGCTCCCAGGCCGCCTTGGCGTCCTGCACCCGCAGCGCGATGGCGCAGATGCTGGGGCCGTGTTGGCGGGCAAAGCGTTGCGCGAAGGAATCCGGCTCTGCGTTGACGATGAAGTTGATGCCGCCTTGGCGGTACAGGGTGACATTCTTGTGGCGATGCCGGGCGATGGCCGCGAACCCCATACGCTCGAAGAGGGCCCCCATGGCCTGCGGGTCGGGGGCGGCGTATTCGATGAACTCGAAGCCGTCGGTGCCCATGGGGTTGTCCCAGGCGGGGGCGTTGGCGGGGGCGCGCTGCGTGGCCATGCGGGTCTCCTGTGCGTGTCGCAATAGGCACAGACTCTAGAACGGGCCTTCCGCAGTTTTTTGAGTTTATTGGGCGCTTGAGGTTATAAATGCGCAGGTTTATTGCGCTTATGAGCCGATTCACCCATCAATCTGCCGTTCCCTTCTGCCATGAACATCACTGAACTCGACAAATTGGACCGCGCCATCCTGGGCCGGCTTCAGACCAATGGCCGCGAGACCTATGACGTGATCGGGGCGGCAGTGGGTCTGTCGGCCAGCGCCGTGCTGCGGCGGGTCAAGCGGCTCGAGGAGGTGGGTGTGATCGACCGCTACGTGGCCCTGGTGCGGCCAGAGGCGGTGGGGCTGGGCCTGACCGCCTACCTGAACGTGCGCCTGGAAAAGCTCACCGAACGCCACAAGCGCAATCCGATGGACCAGTTTCGCGCCAGCGTGCAGACCTGGCCCGAGGTGGTGGAGTGCGCCGCCCTGACCGGCGAGATGGATTACCTGCTGCGGGTGGTGGTGCAAGACATGGCGCACTACAGCCGCTTCATCATGGACACGCTGCTCAAACACCCCAGCGTCGAGGACTGCAAGACCAGCTTTGTCCTCGATCGCGTCAAGGGCACGACGGCCTTGCCGGTATGAGCCTACGGGCCAAGCGGGGTGGGGCTTTGGGCTATCCTACGCGCCTGTCAACGACCGCACGTCCTGCACCCCCCGGCTGTGTCCGACCCTCACCCTGCGCGCGCTTCCTCTGAGAAGGAAGACAAGCGCACCTTCCTGCAAAAGCTGGCCGAATTCATCCACCCCGGCCCAGATTCGCGGGCTGAACTGATCGAAACCCTGGCCGACGCCGAAGACAAGGACGTCATCGGCCCCGAATCTCGGGTGATGCTCGAAGGCGTGATCCGCCTGGCCGACCTCACGGCGGGCGATGTGATGGTGGCGGCCCCGCGCATGGACCTGATCAACATCGACTCCCCCTACGACGAGCTTTTGCACGGGGTGATCGAGACCGCGCACTCGCGCTTTCCGGTGTTCGAAGGCGACCGCGAGAACATCATTGGCATCTTGCTGGCCAAGGATCTTCTGAAGCTGCAACGGGCGCCCGAGCTCAATATTCGCGCACTGCTGCGGCCGGTGTCCTTTGTGCCCGAGAGCAAGGGCTTGAACGATCTGCTGCGGGAGTTTCGCGGCAACCGTAACCACCTGGCGGTGGTGGTCGACGAGTTTGGTCGCATCGCGGGCCTGATCACCATCGAAGACGTGCTCGAACAGATCGTGGGCGAGATCGAGGACGAGTTCGACATCGACGAAGACGAGGGCGACATCTTCGCGCTCGCCGATCGCACCTACCGCGTGAGTGGCGACACCAGCATCGAGCGTGTCAACGAGGCTTTCGGCGTGACGCTGGCGCCGGATGGCGACGCGGACGACGACCCGAAATTCGAGACGGTGGGCGGGCTGATCGCGCACGCCATGGGCCATGTGCCCAAGCGCGGTGAGCGCCTCGTGCTGGGGGGCTTGCAGTTCGTGGTGCTGCACACCAAGGGCGGCGCGGTCCGCTGGTTCAAGGTGTCGCCGGTCGAAAACGGCGGCAAGCCCGCTTGAATCTGTTCCAGGCGCGCCGCGAGGCTTTTCCCTGGGGCGCGGCGCTGTTGGCCGTGGTCGCAGGCGGGGCCCAGGCGATCGCTATCGCCACCCCCTGGAGTGGCCAGCCCCTGTGGTGGCTGCAACTGCTGTCGCTGGCCCTGCTGGCCGGCGTGTTGCACCAGCAAGCCAGCGCGCGGCGTGCCGCGTGGATGGGATGGCTCTTTGCCATCACCTGGCTTGCGGGCACCTGGTGGTGGCTGTTCATCTCCATGCACGTGTACGGCGGCCTGGCCGCGCCGCTGGCGGTGATCGCGGTGGGGCTGCTGGCCGCGGCGCTGGGCCTGTATTACGCATTGGCCGCGGCCTGGACCTGGCGCTGCGGGCGCGCGGGGCCGCTGGCCGCTGCGGCGGTGTTCGGCGCGACGTGGCTGTTGGCGGAGTTGATGCGGGGCGTCTGGTTCACCGGATTTCCGTGGGGCGCCGGCGGCTACGCGCATGTCGAGGGGCCGCTGGCGGCGCTGGCGCCTTGGGTGGGCGTGTATGGCATTGGC
Organism: Ramlibacter sp.; assembly: GCA_044347465.1. Lineage (GTDB taxonomy): Bacteria > Pseudomonadota > Gammaproteobacteria > Burkholderiales > Burkholderiaceae_C > Ramlibacter. The sequence goes on along the minus strand of JBIKUT010000087.1, from coordinate 1,780 downwards.
TGGGCCAGCGCGGTGGCCGCGAGCTTGCTGGCCTCTCTGGCCGTGTGGGCCGTGGCGCCACGCGCGCCGACCGCCCCCCGCCGCCTGCTGCCTCTGGGCTTGGCCGGCCTGGCGTGGGGGCTGATCGTCGCCGCCGCCCACATCGTGCCCGCGGGCGACACCGGGCCCACCGGCGAGCCGCTGTCGGTGGCCCTGATCCAGGGGAACATCCCGCAAGACGAAAAGTTTCAACCTGGCGCGGGCATTCCCATGGCGTTGGAAGGCTATGCGCAGGCGCTGCGCGCCAGCACCGCCAGCCTGGTGGTGGCGCCTGAGACCGCGATTCCGCTGCTCCCCAGTCAGTTGCCTGCGGGGTATGTGGAAGCGATCGCCGCGCATTTGCACGGTACGAAGCAGGCGGCCTTGATCGGTATGCCTCTGGGTAGTTTTGCGGCGGGTTACACCAACTCCGTGATCGGCCTGGGCGCCTCCGATGCGCCCTACCGCTATGACAAGCACCACCTGGTGCCCTTTGGCGAGTTCATTCCACCGCTGTTTCGCTGGTTCACCGACCTGATGAACATCCCACTGGGGGACTTTGATCGCGGTGGGGTCGCTCAGGCGTCTTTCGTCTGGCGTGACCAGCGCCTGGCGCCCAATGTCTGCTACGAGGACCTCTTTGGCGAGGAACTCGCGCGGCGCTTTGCCGACCCGTCGCAGGCGCCCACCGTGATGGTGAACGTGAGCAACATCGCCTGGTTTGGCAACAGCGTAGCGATCGACCAGCATTTGCAGATCAGCCGCATGCGGGCGCTGGAGCTGCGGCGCCCCATGATCCGCGCCACCAACACGGGGGCCACCGCCGTGATCGACGCCCAGGGCCAGGTGACCCACCTGCTGGCGCGACACACCCGCGGCGTGCTCGAAGGCCCGGTGCAGGGCTACACGGGCCTGACCCCTTTTGCCCGTTGGGCCTCGGCCTGGGGCCTCGGACCGCTGTGGGGTCTGGCGCTGGCTGTTTTTCTTGGGGTGATGGCGATTGAATGGAGAGGCCGGCGGGCCTGATCAAGCTCGTCTGCCCCCGTAAAATCGGGGGATGCTCACCTTCCAGCAAATCATCTTGACGCTGCAGTCCTATTGGGACCGCCAGGGTTGCGCCCTGTTGCAGCCCTATGACATGGAGGTTGGCGCCGGCACCTCGCACACCGCCACCTTCCTGCGCGCGCTCGGGCCCGAGCCCTGGAAGGCCGCCTACGTGCAGCCCAGTCGCCGCCCTAAGGACGGCCGCTACGGCGAGAACCCCAACCGCCTTCAGCACTACTACCAGTACCAGGTGGTACTCAAGCCCGCGCCGGCCAACATCCTGGAGCTGTATCTCGGGTCGCTGCAAGCCCTGGGCTTTGATTTGAAAAAGAACGACATCCGCTTCGTCGAGGACGACTGGGAGAACCCCACACTGGGTGCCTGGGGCCTGGGCTGGGAGGTTTGGTTGAATGGCATGGAGGTGACGCAGTTCACCTACTTCCAGCAGGTGGGCGGCATCGACTGCAAGCCGATCACTGGCGAGATCACTTACGGTCTTGAGCGCCTGGCCATGTACCTGCAGGGCGTGGAGAACGTCTACGACCTGAAGTGGACCGAGGGCCTGTCGTACGGCGACGTGTACCTGCAAAATGAGAAAGAGCAGTCGGCCTACAACTTCGAGCACAGCGACGCTGATTTTCTGTTCACCGCCTTTGCCGCGCACGAGAAACAGGCCAAGCACCTGATGGAGCAGCAGCTGGCCCTGCCCGCCTACGAG
>JBIKUT010000086.1:0-7497 GCA_044347465.1 Ramlibacter sp. | reverse complement strand
TTACCAGGCGCGCGCCACCTGCGCGAAACCGGCGGGTGCGTGCTTCTCGTCGTCGAAGCTCACGATCTCGTAGGCATCGGGCTGTGACAGCAGCTCGCGCAGGAGCTTGTTGTTCATGGCATGACCCGAGCGAAACGCCTCGTAGGCCGCCAGCAGCGGACGGCCCACCAGGTACAGATCGCCCATGGCGTCCAGGATCTTGTGCTTGACCAGTTCGTCGTCATAGCGCAGACCATCGGAATTGAGCACGCGGTAGTCGTCCATCACGACGGCGTTGTCCATGCCGGCGCCCAAACCCAGGCCGTTGGCCCGCAGCATCTCGACATCCTTGGTGAAGCCGAAGGTGCGCGCGCGGGCGATGTCACGGCTGTAGGAGTCGCGACTGAGGTCGAACTCGTAGGACTGACCGGTGGAATCGACCACGCGGTGCGCGAAGTCGATCTCAAAGCGCAGCTTGTAGCCGTGAAAGGGCGTCAGGCGCGCCCATTTGAGGTTGTCGCCCTCGCCTTCGCGCACCTGCACCGGCTTGAGCACGCGGATGAAGCGACGCGGGGCCTTTTGCAGCTCGATGCCGGCACTTTGCAAGAGGAATACGAAGGAAGAAGACGAGCCGTCGAGGATGGGGACTTCCTCGGCGGTGATGTCGACATACAGGTTGTCCAGGCCCAGACCGGCGCAAGCGGACATCAGGTGTTCGACCGTGTGCACCTTGGCCCCGCCATGGGAGATGGTGGAGGCCATGCGCGTGTCGGTGACGGCCAGGGCCGAGACCGGGATGTCCACGGGCTGGGCCAGATCGACCCGACGAAACACGATGCCGGTGTCGGGCGGTGCCGGCCGCAGCGTGAGCTCGACCCTCTGGCCGCTGTGCAGGCCCACGCCGACGGCGCGTGTGAGGGTTTTGAGGGTGCGTTGCGGCAGCATGAAGCCCGGATTGTACTTTTGACTGATCGGGGCTACCGGATGCGGCACACGCCCGCTCGAAGGGGGCCGTTCACTTCGGGGTGGTGAACGAGCGGGCCAGGAAGGCCTTGCTGCGTTCGAACGAGTCGCGGGTGGTCTCTTCGTCGTAGGTGTAGGTGACCGTCCCGTGACGCCCCTGCTTGGTGAAGCCGTTGAGGCTCTTGCAGTCCCAGCAATGGGTTTTGTCGGCGTAGGTGTGGAACTCGAGCGGCCGACCGGACGCCTTCACTGTGGCACCCAAGGACTCGCAATCCGCAGCGGGTGTCTCGGTGTCTGCAGATCCCAGCAGCATCAGGTGGGGTTTCTCGATGTCGCGCTGCAGGATCTCGACCACCGGGCGAGCCGGCGATTGCAGCTGGAGGCGGCACAGCGGATAGAACGACACGTAGGCGTCGAAGCCGCGGGATACGCCCATCGTTTCGCGCACGCGCTTGCTGTTGTTGTAGAACGCAATCAACGCGCCCTGCGAGAAGCCGACCAGGGCGACCTTGTTGGCATCCACGTAGGGCAGCTTGCGCAGGTGCTCGGCCGCCTGGAAGAAGTCTTGGGTGGTACGACCGAGCGTCACGCCCGCTTGCGCGCCCTGACACACCTGCGTGGCGCCTCGCGGCCCCATGAAGTCCACCAGCAAGGCGACGTAGCCCGCTTGCTGGAAGTCCTTGGCCCACTGCAGCATCGACCAGTTGGCCGCACGGGGGTTGGCCTTGTTGAACACCAGGCCGCCGCATTGGTGGCCCAGCATCACCGCCGGGAACGGGCCCTCGCCCTCCGGCTTGAGCAGCATCATCTGCGGGTAGGTGGCCTGCTCGATCGGCGTGACCGTGCTCGGGAACGTGAGGTCGGACGCCGAACGGCTGTCAAACATCAAGTCCCGGGGCGTGAACTGGGCGTGGGCCGCCGAAGCGGCCAGCGCCGCGGCCAGGCCCCACGCGACTGCAAAGGCATGCACGATCTTCATGGCATCCGCCTCAGTCGGCCTGGCGACGCAGGAAGGCCGGGATCTCGTAGTCCTCCATGCCGCCCGACGACAGCGCGTCGACCTTGGCTGCGGCCTGCGTGCGGTTGGTACGCCACACGCTGGGCACGTTCAGGTCGGCCGAAGTGCCGATGGACGCGGGGGCCGCGATCGGGGGCAGGCCGGCCACATTGCCGCTGCCCGTGGCCACGATGGTGCCCAGGGTCGGGATGTTGCTCGGCGCGCTTGAGACGTTGAGCGGCACGTTGTCGGTGCCGGTGCGGATCACGGCCAGCGGGGGGGCGGTGCGGCGCTGACCCTGGCGGGACAAGCCGGTGGCCACCACGGTCACGCGCACCTGGTCACCCAGGTTGTCGTCGTAGGCGGTGCCGTAGATCACGTGGGCGTCGGGCGAGGCGTAGGCACGGATGGTGTTCATCGCCAGCTTGGATTCCGACAGCTTCAGGCTGCCCTTGGCCGCCGTGATCAGCACCAGCACGCCACGCGCACCCGACAGGTCGATGCCTTCGAGCAGCGGGCAAGCCACCGCCTGTTCGGCGGCGATGCGGGCGCGGTCCGGGCCTTCGGCCACGGCGGTTCCCATCATGGCCTTGCCGGGTTCGCCCATGACGGTGCGCACGTCTTCGAAGTCGACGTTGACATGGCCGGGCACGTTGATGATCTCGGCGATGCCGCCGACGGCGTTCTTCAGAACATCATTGGCGTGAGCGAAGGCCTCGTCCTGGGTGATGTCGTCACCCAGCACTTCTTGCAGCTTCTCGTTCAGAACCACGATCAGCGAGTCCACATTGGCCTCGAGTTCGGCCAGACCGGCATCGGCATTGGTCATGCGGCGACCGCCTTCCCAGTCGAAGGGCTTGGTGACCACGCCCACGGTGAGAATGCCCATCTCCTTGGCCACCCGCGCGATCACCGGCGCGGCGCCGGTGCCCGTGCCACCGCCCATGCCCGCGGTGATGAACAGCATGTGCGCGCCCTGGATCGCGGCCTGGATGTCTTCCACGGCCATCTCGGCGGATTCGCGGCCCTTGTCAGGCTTGCTGCCAGCGCCCAGACCGCTTTGACCGAGCTGGATCGTCTTGTGGGCCGCCGTACGTTGCAGGGCCTGGGCGTCGGTGTTGGCACAGATGAATTCCACACCCTGGACCTGGCGCTCGATCATGTGCTCGACGGCGTTGCCGCCGCCACCGCCCACGCCGATCACCTTGATCTGGGTGCCCATGTTGAATTCTTCGACTTCGATCATTTCGATGGTCATGTCTAGCTCCTTAATTCGAAAACTGCAGTTGCCTGTTTGGATGTCTCTATTTGCTTTTTATGAGGGTCTGGCCTTATCCACTGGCCGGGGGCGCGGTCGAACAACTTCGACCGCGGCGATGCGCGGGCGGGCTGCCCCGTGCGAGCCAGAGTCGATAGGGTCGCATCAGAAGTTCCTCACGATCAGGTCCTTGAAGCGGCCGAAGGCTGTTTTGACCGAGCCGTTCTTCTGGGCCACTTTCTGTCCGCGCACGCGGGCCAGGCGGGCCTCTTCGAGCAGACCCATGACGGTGGCCGAGCGGGGCTGGGCCACCATGTCGGACAGCGCACCCACGTATTTGGGGATGCCCCGGCGCACGGGCTTGAGGAAGATGTCCTCCCCCAGTTCGACCATGCCAGGCATGACGGCGGTGCCGCCGGTGATCACGATGCCGGAGCTGAGAACCTCCTCATAGCCCGATTCGCGAATCACCTGCTGCACCAGCTGGTAGATCTCGTCGACGCGCGGCTCGATCACACCGGCCAGGGCCTGGCGCGAGATGGTGCGCGGGCCACGATCGCCCAAGCCGGGCGTTTCGACCTGGTCTTGCGGGTCCGCCAGCAGCTGCTTGGCGTAGCCGCTCTCGACCTTGATCTCCTCGGCGTCCTTGGTGGGCGTGCGCAGCGCCATGGCGATGTCGCTGGTGATCAGATCGCCCGCGATCGGAATGACGGCGGTGTGGCGGATCGCGCCGCCGGTGAAGATCGCCACGTCGGTGGTGCCCGCGCCAATATCCACCAGCGCTACGCCCAGCTCGCGCTCGTCGGCGGTCAGCACCGAGAGGCTAGAGGCCAGGGGATTGAGCAGCAGTTGTTCGACTTCCAGACCGCAGCGGCGCACGCACTTGATGATGTTCTCAGCGGCGCTTTGCGCGCCGGTGACGATGTGCACCTTGGCTTCCAGACGGATTCCGCTCATGCCGATCGGCTCTCTCACGTCCTCGTTGTCGATCATGAACTCCTGGGGCTCGACCAGCAGCAGGCGCTGGTCGGTGGAGATGTTGATCGCGCGGGCGGTGTCCACCACACGCGCCACATCGGCCGCGGTGACTTCCTTGTCCTTGATCGCCACCATGCCGCTGGAGTTCATGCCGCGGATGTGGCTGCCGGTGATGCCGGTGTAGACCCGGGTGATCTTGCAGTCCGCCATCAGCTCGGCTTCTTTTAGCGCCTGCTGGATGCTTTGCACCGTGGCGTCGATATTCACCACCGCGCCTCGCTTGAGGCCATAGGAAGGGGCCACGCCCAGGCCCGCGAGCTTGAGTTCGCCACCCGGTAGAACTTCGGCGACCACGGCCATGACCTTGGCGGTGCCGATGTCCAGTCCGATGACCAGGTCCTTGTATTCCTTTGCCATTGCAATCCTCTCTATTTTTTCTGTCCGTCGTTGCCCAGGGTGCTCACACCGCGCAGGCGTATCGCATAGCCGTCGGCGTGGCGCAGGTCGGCGGCGACCAGGGCCTCGGGGCGGCGTCCATAACGTGAGGTGGCCTGCGTCAGCGTCGAGACGAAGCGCTGCGCGCGGGCGGCGATTTCTTCGGTGGTGCCACGCCCCAATTCCACCGGCGCGCCGGTATCGAGCTTGGCGTGCCAGCTGCCACGGGCTGAAAGCGTGAGCTGCTCGATTTCCAGCTCGAGGCCGCGAAACATCGGCGCCAAGGCCTTGTAGGTGGTCAACACCAGGGCCGATTGCTCGCGCGGCCCAGACAGGCGCGGCAGGTCGTCCTGGTCCAAGTCGCCCGTGTTGGCTTCAAAGACCTCACCAAAACTATTCAAAAGCAGCGTCTCGCCCTCGGCACCCCAAAAGGCCACCGGGCGATGCTCCTGCAGGATCACGCGCAGGCGATCCGGGAACTCGCGGCGCACCACGGCGTCACGCACCCAAGGCACTTCGCGAAACGCCTGGCGCGCGCTGCCCAGATCGACGGTAAAGAAAGTGCCCTGCACGCGCGGCGCGACGTTGGCCCGCAGCGTCGCCGCGCTGTTATGGGCCACATCGCCCTGCACGGTGATGCCACTGAGCGCAAATACCGAATGGCGCACACCCCACCAGCCCAGCGCCGACAGCGCGATGACGCCAAACACGCCCAGCATGACCAGGGTGGTGGCATTCATGACGCGCACGTCGATGGGCAGGGGCGTGGACGACTTCATGGGCGGCTCACGCTCCCGGGGTTGTCCAGCGCCGCGCTGGCCAGCAACTGCAGGCACAGGTCCTCGTAGGAAATGCCGGCGGCGCGCGCCGACATGGGCACCAGCGAATGGCCGGTCATGCCTGGCGACGTGTTGATCTCCAACAGCCAGGGCGTACGGGTAGCGGCATCGATCATCACGTCGATGCGGCCCCAGCCTCGGCAACCCAAAACGCGGTAGGCCTTGAGCACCAGGGCCTGAATGGCCGCTTCCTCGCCTGCGGGCAGGCCGCAGGGGACGAGGTACTGGGTGTCGTCGCTGAAATACTTGTTTTGATAGTCGTAGTTGCCCTGGGGCGCCACGATGCGGATCACGGGCAGCGCGCGGGCCGCATCACCGGTGCCCAGCACCGGGCAGGTGACCTCGTCGCCAGCGATGAACTGCTCGCACAGCACGTCGCTGTCCAGGGCGGCGGCAGCCTCAAAGGCGCGGGGCATGTCGGCTGCGTCCGTCACCTTGGTCAGGCCCAGCGACGAGCCCTCGCGCGCGGGCTTGACGATCAGGGGCAGGCCCAGCGTGCGGGGCACCTCGGCCAGCTGCTGCGAGGACGTTGCACCTTTGCGAAGCAGCACATAACGCGGCGTGGCAATGCCCTCGGCCAGCCAGACCCGCTTGGTCATGACCTTGTCGATGGCCAGCGCGGACGGCATCACGCCCGATCCGGTGTAGGGGATGCCCAGAAGCTCCAGGGCGCCTTGCACCGTGCCGTCTTCGCCAAAGCGGCCATGCAGGGCGATGAAGGCGCGCTGGAAGCCTTCCTTGCGCAGGTCGGCCAGATCCCGTTCGGCGGGATCGAAGGCCTGGGCGTCCACGCCCCGAGCCTGCAGCGCCTGCAGCACGCCGCCGCCAGACATCAGCGAGATCTCGCGCTCGGCGGAACGTCCGCCCATGAGGACTGCGACCTTTCCGAAATTCATTCCTTGTCTCCCATCTCGACCAGCTTGGCAGGCACACCGCCGATGGAGCCCGCGCCCATGCACATCACCACGTCACCCGCACGCGCCATCTCCCGCACGGTTCGCGGCAGCTCGGCGATGTCTTCGATGAACACGGGCTCGACCTTGCCGGCCACGCGTACCGCACGCGCCAGGGCGCGGCCATCTGCGGCAACGATGGGAGCCTCACCCGCGGCATAGACCTCGGCCAGGAGAACGACATCGGCCAGACCCAGCACGCGGACAAAATCCTCGAAGCAATCACGGGTGCGGGTGTAGCGATGCGGCTGAAAAGCCAGCACCAGGCGACGGCCCGGAAAGGCCCCGCGCGCAGCGGCCAGCGTGGCGGCGATCTCCACCGGGTGATGGCCGTAGTCCTCGATCACGCGGAAGGTGCCACCGCCGTGATTCGCAGGCACCGGCAGATCGCCATAGCTTTGGAAACGCCGGCCCACGCCGCGGAATTCGGCCAGGGCTTTTTGGACGGCGGCATCGGGGATGTTCAATTCGACCGCCACCGCGATCGCCGACAGCGCATTGAGCACGTTGTGGTGACCTGCCAAATTGAGCGTGACTTCCAGATCAGGCAGCACCACGCCATTGCGACGCTGCACAGTGAAGCGCATTTGCGGGCCATCGGCACGGATGTTGACGGCGCGCACCTGAGCCGCCTCGTCCACGCCGTAGGTGGTGATGGGGCACTGCACGTCGGCCATGATCGCGCGCACGGCCGGATCGTCCAGACACAAGATGGCCGTGCCGTAAAACGGCATGCGATGCAGAAAGTCGACAAAGGCGCCTTTGAGGCGGCCGAAGTCGTGACCGTAGGTCTCCATGTGATCGGCATCGATGTTGGTCACCACCGACATCACCGGCATCAGGTTCAGGAACGAGGCGTCGGATTCGTCGGCTTCAACCACGATGTAGTCACCCGCACCCAGCTTGGCGTTGGCGCCGGCGCTATTGAGGCGCCCGCCGATCACGAAAGTGGGGTCGAGCCCGCCCTCAGCCAGCACGCTGGCCACCAGGCTGGTGGTGGTGGTCTTGCCGTGGGTGCCGGCAATCGCGATGCCTTGCTTGAGGCGCATCAACTCGGCCAGCATCATGGCGCGCGGCACCACCGGGATCAGGCGC
>JBIKUT010000085.1:0-7545 GCA_044347465.1 Ramlibacter sp. | reverse complement strand
GCGGTGGGGGTGGAAAGCGCGACGTGTCTGAGCCCGCAGGGCGAGTTGTCGCGCGTGCCCCCAGCGACCGAGCACCGCAAGGAAGCCCGAAGGGCCCCCGCACTTGAAGCCCCCGGACCCGCCCCGCGCGCCCCGTGCGGTGCAGGCCAACGCAAACCTATACCGAGCAAAACCCAAACCTAGAAACGCACAAGATCCATCACTGCGAAGCCTTGCGCAAGGTCTCCACCACAGGCCGCGTAATCACCCCCCGCAGACCCCACCACCCTGCAGCCAGCGCCAACGCCGCACCCGCCAGGGCACCCAAAATCGGCACAAAAGGCGAGGCCCGCCACTCGAAGTCAAAGGCATAGCGCGCCAGGCCCCAGCCCACCGCCATGGCCACCGAGCTCGCCAAAAATCCCGCTAGCAAACCTACCCCCACCAGCTCGGCGCGCTGCACCTGCCGCAGCAGCGAGGCACGCGCACCCACCGCGCGCATCACAGCGAACTCGCGCGCGCGCTCCTCGCGTGTGGCGGTGACGGCGGCAAAGAGCACCACCACACCCGCCGCAAGCGTGAACCCGAACAGGAATTCCACCGCGCGAATCACCTTGTCCAGGACGCTCTGCACCTGACGCAGGGTGGCAGACATGTCGACGTTGGTCACATTGGGGAAAGCGCGCACCAGCGCGTTGTCAAAGCCCTTGCGCTCGGGCGCCCGGAAGGCCCCCATGTAGGTGGAGGGCACATCAGCCATGCGACTGACCGGATACAACACGAAGAAGTTGGCGCGCATCGATCCCCAGTCGACCTTGCGCAAGGAGGTGATCCGCGCCTCGCTGCGCAGACCCCCAATCTCGAACAGCATCGTGTCACCCAGCTTCACGCCCAGGGTCTTGGCCAGCCCCTCCTCCACGCTCATCGTGCCAGCCTCCTCGGGCTGCCAGCGCCCGGCGATCAGCTGGTTGTGCGCGGGCAAGGTGGCGCTGTGCGAGAGGTTGAATTCGCGGTCGACCAGGCGGCGCGCACGTTCTTCCTGGAAGTCGTCGGGGTTCACGGTGCGTCCGTTGATCGCAATCAGTCGCCCCCGGATCATGGGATACCAGTCGTAGCGGCGCACGCCCGCTTCATCGAGCATGGAACGAAAGGCCTGTTCTTGATCGGGCATGACGTTGATCACGAAGCGATTGGGTGCATCGGGCGGTGTGGCGCGACGCCAGCTGTCGATCAGGTCGGTGCGCAAAAGTACCAGCAGCACCAGAGCCAGCAGGCCCACGGCCAGGGCGCTGACCTGCACCACCGCGTACACCGGCCGCGCCGAGACCTGACGGGTGGCGATCACCAGCCAACGCGGTGCGGTGGTCTCGTTGACTGCACGGCGCAGGGCCTTCACCGCGAGCCAGCTCAGGCCCGCGAACACCAGCACCGCCAGCGCGAAGCCGCCAACCGCGATGCCGCCCAGCTTCAGATCGCTGCTGGCCGCCAGGAGCAGGACGACGAAGCCGGCCACTCCCAAGACCAGCGCACCCACCGACGCGGGTTGCAGGTTCCCCAGGTCGCGGCGGATCACGCGCAGGGGCGGCACCTTGGCCAGTTGCAACACCGGCGGCAGGCCGAAAGCGAGCAGCAACGTCAGCCCCATGCCCACGCCGAAGCCGGCCGGCCACAGGCTGGGGGGCGGCAGGTTGGCCTCGACCAGACCCGCCAGCAAGACTACGAACACGAAGTGCACACCCCAACCCAGGGCCACGCCCAGCAGGCTGGCCACCAGGCCCACGACGCCGAACTCGAAGGCGTAGGCCAGGGCGATGCGCCCTTGGCGCTGACCCAGCACACGCAGCAGGGCGCAGTCATCGAGGTGGCTGGCCGCGAAGGCGCGCGCTGCGAGGGCCACGGCCACCGCACTCAGAAGCGCCGAGAGCAGGGCCACGAGGTTGAGAAATTTCTCGGCGCGATCGAGGGTCTGACGCATTTCGGGACGGCCCGCCTCGAAGGACTCCAGGCGCACGCCGCGCAGATCGCCCGATTGGATTTGGGTCTGTGCCCACTCGGTGAAGCGGGCGACGGCGGCATCGGGGCCCGCCACCGCCAACCGGTAATTGAGGCGGCTGGCCGGCTGCACCAGGCGCGTGGCGGCAAGGTCGGTCTCGTGGATCATCACGCGCGGCGCAAAACTCATGAAGCCTGCGCCGCGATCCGGCTCGGTCACCAGCACGCGTTCGATGCGCAGCGTCGCATCCCCGAGCAAGAGCGCATCCCCCACCCGCAGCTGCAAGGCATCGAGCAAGGCGGTGTCCACCCAGGCCTGACCAACCGGCGGAATGCCACGCGCGGGCGTAGGCGATGCTTCTGGCGTGGCGGCGACGGTGAGCTGGCCTCGCAGCGGGTAGCCCGCACCCACGGCCTTCAAAGCGACCAGGCGGGTGGCACCGCCTTGCGCCTCGTCGGCCCGCGCCATGGTGGGAAAGCCCACCGTGCTGGCCGCCTGCAAGCCCAGGACCCGGGCCCGCTCGGCGAAGACCGGGGGCAAGGCGTTGTCACTGGAGACCACGGCATCGCCGCCGAGCAACTGGCGCGCGTCGCGCGAGAGACCGCCCTTGAGGCGATCGGCAAAGAAGCCCACGGCGGTCAGGGCCGCTACCGCCAACAGGACAGCCACCACCAACAGACGCAGCTCGCCGGCGCGCAGGTCGCGCCACAGCATGCGCGCACCGAGGCGCCAGAAAGAAACACTCGCAGGACGGGAGATCATCGGGCGACCTTACCCGAATTCGCAAGGCCCCTAGGGCGATAGGCGCGATGCCGCGAGTTCAGGCTGTAGCAGCAGGCGCTCGGGCGCGCTGTAACAAAGAAAGTGCTTGTTCGTGGCCCGTCCGATGGCGCACAAGCCCAGTTGCTGCGCGATCTGGTGACCCATCTGGGTGATGCCGCTGCGCGAGACCACCAAAGCCACCCCCATCTGCGCCGACTTGATGATCATCTCGCTGGTCAGACGCCCCGTGGTGTAGAACACATACGGCACCTCCGGCGTGGCGACCGTGGTGTCCACGCCGTGCATCCACATCCAACCCGCGATGGTGTCGATGGCGTTGTGGCGGCCCACGTCTTCGACAAAGACCTGCATCTGCTCGCCATGGAACAAGGCGCAAGCATGCACCGAGCCCGCCGACTTGTAGGTGCTTTCCTGCAAACGGATCACGTTGACCAGCGCATACAGCTGCGCCTGCGTGAGACGGGCGTGCGGCAAAGCGATGGACTGCACATCGTCCATCAGTGCGCCAAAGACGCTGCCCTGGCCACAGCCCGTAGTGACCACGCGGCGCGACGTACGTTCCTCGATATGGTCGATGCCACTGCGGGTCTTGACGGCGGCAGCGCCCACCTCCCAATCGACGGTGATGGACTCAACCTCCTGTGGTGAGCCCACCAGCCGCTGATTGCGCAGGTAGCCCAGGACCAGCCACTCGGGCCGCGCGCCCAGGGTCATGAGTGTGACGAGCTCGCGCTTGTCCACATAGACGGTGAGATCGCGCTCGGCGGGGATCTGCACGCGCTGCGCCTGGCCGTGCTCGTCGACGGCATCAACCTCACGCACCAGGGGCGCGCGGGCATCGGTCAGGTGAGGCAGGTTCATCTGGGGGGCTTCGGGGCAGGCGATGCGGCGCGCAATCAACAACGAAAAAGGCCAGCCGGGTGCGGGCTGGCCTTGGGTGAGATGTCGGCGCGTCGCGTCGATCAACCCTTCTTGGCGGGCGCGGGGGCCGATGCCGGCTTGGCGGGCGCGGCTGCAGAAGCAGCCGGCGCGGCGGCCACGACGGCGGGCGTGTAGACGAAGGGGCCCGGATCTGCGCAAGGCGCCGGGGCGGCTGCGGCCTGGGGTGCGGAGGCCGGCTTGGCAGCGCCCGAAGCGGGCTTGGCGGCCGTCTTGGTGGCGGGCGCCGCGCTGGTTTTGCGGTAGTGGGCCGCCACGCGGTCTTGCGACTTGCAAAGCTGGAAGGCGTCGACCTTGCCTTGCCACGCGGTCTTGGCAGCGGCTTCGGCCGCCCGGGCCTTGGCGGCGTCGTCCGGGGCGGGCAGCTTGGCCATCGCCATCGGCACAGCCACAGCGATCAGGACGGGGAGGAACAGTTTTTTCATGGTTGTTCTTTCTTCACGCGGTGCGGACATCGGCAGCGGGCGGAGACTCCTTGCTGCGCTGCGCGGGGATCTTGCCCGCCTTGACGTCGTCGTACCAGAGTTCGTGATGCTCCTTGGCCCAGGTCTCATCGACATAGCCGGTGCGCATCGCCTTGTAGGCGCCCTTCATGCCGATGGTGCCCAGGTAGATGTGCCCCAAGAACATCGCCATCATCAGCACAGTGGCCACGGCGTGGACCATGTGGGCCACCTGCATGGTGGCGCGCTCGTAGATCAGGCCGGGGATCAGCATATCCAGGACCAGGCCAGAGATCACCACGATGATGCCCAGCGCAAACACGCCACCCCAGAACACCACCTTCTCGCCGGCGTTGAAGCGGTGCGAAGGCACTTCCTGACCTGAGAGCAGGCCACCGCCTTTGAGCAACCAGACCAGGTCGCCGCGCGAGGGCCAGTTGTCACGCAAGAACGTGAAGAACACGACCGCGAGTGACACCGCGAACAGCGGGCCGGCGAAGTTGTGGATGTTCTTCAGGGCGTAGGTGAGCCACCCGAACAGGGTGCTGCCCATGACCGGGAGCATGAAGTACTTGCCAAAGGCCATCACGATGCCCGAGATGGCCAAGGCCACGAAGGCAATCGCGTTTGACCAGTGGGCCGCGCGCTCAAAGGGTGTGAAGCGCTCGATCTTGCGGCCCGTCTCGGCGCCATGCAGCGCGATCGAGCCCTTGCCGTAGTAGAAGATGCCAATGGCCAGCACCACGATGGCGAGCAAGGCACCGCCGTAGGGAATGATCCAGTTGTTGCGGACCTGGCGCCAGGCTTCGCCGGCAGTGGTCAGGCTCGAGCCCGGGTACTGCACAAAAGGCTGGATCAGGTTGCCCGCCTCGGGCGCTTCGGATGCAGGCAGGCTGGTGTAGCCCGTCGCGCCCGCGCCGACCGCGCGCCACATCGGCGCGTTGTTACCGGGCTGGACCTGGTTGCGCTCGGCGTTGGTCTGCTTGGCGTAGTTGGGGTCACTGCTCGCGTCGGGCTTGACCTCGAAGATGTTCTGGCTTTGCACGCCGCCGGTAGGCGCCGGCGCCGCTGCCGGGGTCGCAGGGGCTGCCGTCGGTGCGGCGGCTGGCGCAGGCTTGGACTGGGCGTAAGCCCCGGTCACCGCACCCGCTGCAAGCAGCAGGCCGGCGGTCAGCGCGCGCGCCGTGCGGCGCAGGGCATCACTTGGCTTTTGCATGATCGTCTTGCGCCTGCGCACGGGTCTTGAGCTGCTGCTCCCAGCTGGTCTTGTCGCCCGCCTTCCAACCGGGAAGGGCGTAGGCCATGCCGGTGCCCTGATAAGGCGCGGTGTCGCTCTTGACGCCGCCCATGCCCTGGGGCTTTTCGCCGCAGCCAGTCAGGGCCATGAGCCCCACCATCGTGGCGCCGATCATCGCGAGACGCGCGATCATGACTTGCCTCCCGCGGGCTGGCCGGCCTGCTTGGAGCCGTAGGCGGTGCCCCAGCCCCAGACCTCGGCACCCTTGCCGCGTTTGAGGACGCGATTGCGCAGGATGTCGGCGATCACATCGCCGTCGCCCGCCAGCAGCGCCTTGGTCGAACACATCTCGGCGCAGGCGGGCAGCTTGCCCTCGGCCAGGCGGTTGCGGCCATATTTCTCGAACTCGGCCTGCGAGCCATTGGCCTCGGGGCCGCCCGCGCAGAACGTGCACTTGTCCATCTTGCCACGCACGCCGAAGGTGCCAGCCGAGGGGAACTGGGGGGCGCCGAAGGGGCAGGCATAGCTGCAGTAGCCGCAGCCGATGCACACGTCCTTGTCATGCAGCACCACACCTTCGTCGGTGCGGTAAAAGCAGTTGACCGGGCAGACCGCCATGCAGGGTGCGTCCGAGCAGTGCATGCAGGCCACTGAAATGGAGCGCTCGCCGGGGACACCGTCGTTGAGAGTGACCACGCGGCGGCGGTTCACGCCCCAGGGCACCTCGTGCTCGTTCTTGCAGGCGGTGACGCAGCCGTTGCACTCGATGCAGCGCTCGGCGTCGCAGATAAATTTCATTCGTGCCATCTGTGGGCTCCTGTCAGGCGGTCACGCGCTCGATGTTGCAGATCGTGGTCTTCGTCTCTTGCATCATCGTCACGCTGTCATATCCATAGGTGGTGGCCGTGTTGACGGCCTCGCCGCGCACGATCGGCGCCGCGCCGCTGGGGTAGTGGGCCAGCATGTCGGCCCCCTGCCAGCGCCCCGAGAAGTGGAAAGGCATCCAAACGGTCTCGGCGTCCACACGCTCGGTCACCATCGCCTGCACGTTCAGGCGCGCGCCGGTGGGGCTGGTGAGCCACACGCGCTCGCCGTTGCGGATGCCCCGGTCGGCCGCGGCCTTGGGGTTGATCTCCACATAAGCCTCTTGCTGAAGTTCGGCCAGCCACGGGTTGGCGCGGGTCTCTTCGCCGCCGCCCTCGTATTCGACCAGACGGCCCGAGGTGAGGATCAGCGGGAACTTCTCGTGCAGCTTGTCCGCGACGTTCTTGGCCTGCACCGTCTTGAACAGGGTGGGCATGCGCCAGAAGGCCTTGCGGTCGTCGTGCGAGGGGTACTTGGCCACCAGGTCCGGGCGGGTGCTGTAAAGCGCCTCGCGGTGCTTGGGGATCGGGTCAGGGAAGTTCCAGACCACCGCGCGCGCCTTGGCGTTGCCAAACGGGTGGCAACCGTGCTTGAGGGCCACGCGGATGATGCCGCCGCTGGGGTCGGTCTTCCAGTTCTTGCCTTCGGCCTTGGCCTGTTCGGCCTCGGTGAGGTCGCCCCACCAGCCGAGTTTCTTGATCAAGACATGGTCGAACTCGGGGTAGCCGGTGGTGACCTCGCAGCCCTTGGAGTGCGAGCCGTCGGCCGCCAACAGACTCTGGCCTTCACGCTCGACGCCGAAGTTGGCGCGGAAGTTACCGCCGCCTTCCATCACGTGCTTGGACGTGTCGTACAGATTGGGCGAACCGGGGTGCTTGATTTCGGCGGTGCCGTAGCAAGGCCAGGGCAGACCGAAATAGTCGCCAGTGGTGTCGTAGCCAGTTTCCTTGTCGACGCCGCCCTTGGAGCGCAGGGTCTTGACGTCGAACAGGTGCATGTTGCGCATGTGCGCCTTCAGCCGCTCCGGGCTCTGGCCCGTGTAGCCGATGGTCCACACGCACTTGTTGATCTCGCGCAGCACGGACTCCGGAGTCGGCTCCATGCCGCCCTTGCCCTGGACCAGCTTGTAGTTCTTGACCAGCTCCTTGGCGAAGCCGAGTTTTTCGGCCAGCTGGTACATGATCATGTGGTCGCTGCGGCTCTCCCACAGCGGCTCGATCACTTTCTCGCGCCACTGGATGGAACGGTTGGAGGCCGTGCACGAGCCGCTGGTCTCGAACTGCGTCGCGGCCGGCAGCAGGTAGACG
>JBIKUT010000083.1:0-7695 GCA_044347465.1 Ramlibacter sp. | reverse complement strand
ACAAAGGCCGCCTGGGCGCCAACGCCACGCTGGCCGTCTCCATGGCCGTCGCCCGCGCCGCTGCCGAAGAATCGGGCCTGCCCCTGTATCGCTATTTCGGTGGCATGGGTGGCATGCAGCTGCCGGTGCCGATGATGAACGTGGTCAATGGCGGCGCGCACGCGAACAACAACCTGGACCTGCAAGAGCTGATGATCATCCCGGTGGGCGCCCCGAGCTTTCGCGAGGCGATCCGCTACGGCGCCGAGGTGTTCCACGCCCTCAAGAAGATCATTCACGACAAGGGCATGAGCATCGCAGTCGGTGACGAAGGCGGCTTTGCCCCCAACGTTGCGAACCACGAGGCTGCGATCCAAATGATCCTGCAGGCGATCGAGAACGCCGGCTACAAGCCCGGCGAGCAGATTGCACTGGGCCTCGATTGCGCCGCCAGCGAGTTCTACAAGGACGGCAAGTACCACGTCGAGGCCGAAGGCCTGACCCTGGCCAGCGCCGAGTGGACCGACATCCTGGCCAGCTGGGTCGACAAGTACCCGATCATCAGCATCGAAGACGGCATGGCCGAAGGCGACTGGGACGGCTGGAAGACCCTGACCGAGCGCCTGGGCCGCAAGGTGCAATTGGTGGGCGACGACCTGTTCGTCACCAACACCAAGATCCTGCAAGAGGGCATCGACAAGCAGATCGCCAATTCGATCCTGATCAAGATCAACCAGATCGGCACCCTGACCGAGACCTTCGCCGCCATCGAGATGGCTAAGCGCGCGCGCTACACCGCGGTGATCAGCCATCGCTCGGGCGAGACCGAAGACAGCACCATCGCCGACATCGCGGTGGGCACCAACGCGGGCCAGATCAAGACCGGCTCGCTCTCGCGCTCAGACCGCATGGCCAAGTACAACCAATTGCTACGCATCGAAGAAGACCTGGGCGACATCGCCAGCTACCCGGGCCGCGCGGCGTTCTACAACATCACCTGAACCTGCGTTACAGTCCCGCGCATCTCCTCATGTCAAACCGCCTCGTCCCGGCCTGCCTGATCACGCTGCTGCTCGTGCTGCACGCGCAGCTGTGGTTTGGTCGGGGCAGCGTGTCCAACGTGAGCGAGATGCAGCGCAAGCTCCAAGCGCAGAAGGCCGCCAACCTGCGCGCCGCCCAGGCCAATGAGCGCATCGCCTCCGAGGTCCGCGACCTCAAGGAGGGCCTGGAGATGATCGAAGAAAAAGCCCGGATGGAACTGGGCATGGTCAAGCCCAACGAGATCTACGTGCAGGTCTCGGCTGCGGCCGCCAAGAAATAAGGGCGATGCCCGCGCGCATCGCCGTGCTCGGTGCGCCGGGCACCGGCAAGACCACCCTCTCCCACGCATTGGCCGAACACCTGCGCACGCGCGGCCATCGGGTCCGGGTCATCGCGCCCGGACAGGCGATGGACGACGTCGGAGACTGCGATCTGGTGATCGCGGACGCGCCTGCCCCTCACGCCCTCTCAGCGACCGACCTGACCCTGTTGATGGGGCTGGACCTGCCGGGACTCGTGGCATCGCACACCCCAGACGCCCACTTGCGCGAGGCCCTCACACACGCCGGCATCGGCTGGCGCGTGATCTACGGCCAAGGATCACAGCGCGTGGGGCAGGCGCTCGATGCGGTCGCGGCCGTCCTGCCCTGGGCCTGGACGGTGAGCGCAGGCGAAGAAGACATCGGCCGTTGGAAGCGCCTGCGCGCCCAATGTGAAAAATGTGGCGACGCCGATTCCGAGCGCCACCTGTTCCCCCGAGCACCCGACACCCAGACGTGATGCGTTTCTTGCGCACCCGCGGTTTCGTTCCCAGAATCTGAAGTCGCCCGTATCCCCGCGTCAGACGGTCGGGACGGGCTTCAACACCCCAGGGAGCGCAGTACCAGAAGTACCCGCATTGGAGACTCGCGTGCTGCATCAGCATCTGATCGAGCGCTTTCGCCACCTGCTGCGCCCACCCGCGGCAGACAGGACACGCCATACCCCCTACGCCTTGCCTGCCCCCAGGCGAAGCTTTCCGACCCGGCCCGCGGCCTCGCCTCCCGCGAGCGAGCGCCCGCGCATCGGCCTGGCGCTCGGCGGCGGCGCCTTGCGCGGCGCGGCCCATATCGGCGTCTTGCGTGTCCTGGAAGAAGAGGGCATTCCGATCGATCTGATTGCCGGCACCAGCGCAGGCGCCTTGGCGGGACTCTTGTACGCCAGCGGCATGTCCCCCTGCGAGATGGAGGCCATGGCGCACCGACTACGTTTCCGTCAGATCTTCCGATGGACCGTACCGCGTATGACGCTGTGGGACATCGGCCCGATGGCTCGGACGCTCGAACATCACGTGGGCAAGGAATGCCTGCTCGAGGGTCTTCACATCCCCCTGGCGTGCGTGGCGGCCGATGCGCGTTCGGGCGAAGCCATCGCCCTGAAGCACGGGCCTGCGATTTCCGCTGTACAAGCCTCTTGCGCAATACCGATGCTGGTGCGACCCGTGGTGCGAGACGGACGCACCCTGCTCGATGGCAGCGTGGCCCAGATGGTGCCAGCGCGCGCGGCCCGGGAGATGGGCGCAGATCTCGTGATCGCGGCGCACATGAGCGGGTCGAAGTTCATGCACACCAGCCCGGGCAACCTGATGGAGTCCTTGGTCCACGGCGTCAAGATGGTGTCTCACCGCTTGTGCCAAAGCGACCTCGAGCACGCTGACATCGTGATCCGCGCCGAGATGGGCATGCACCGGCACCATATCAGCAGCATCCCGGCCTTCATCCGAGCGGGTGAGGCCGCCGCGCGGGACGCCTTGCCACGGATTCGGGCCCAGCTGGACCAGTGGCACAGGCGCGCCGAGCGGCCTGAGAAATGGGCTGCTCCGTCGGCTTACTGGACCGCCGAGGTGACCGGCGGCTGATCGCCAGGCGACGCGAACAAGCGCGCCGCATCGACCGCGTCGAAGCGGTACTGACGACCGCAGAAATCGCAGCCCACCTCGATGTCGGGGCGCTCGGACAAGATGCTCTCGGCCTCCTCGCGGCCCAGGCTGCGGATCATGCTCGCCACGCGCTCGCGGCTGCAGGTGCAGGCAAAGCGCGGGGTCTGCGCGGGAAAGCGCAGCACCTTTTCTTCCCAGAACAGGCGACGCAAGATGGTGTCGACATCGAGCGTGAGCAGCTCCTCGCGCGTGAGGCTGGCGGCCAAAATCGCGATGCGGTTGTAGTCTTCGTTGAGGCCGATCTCGTCCTCGTTGGCGCGGCCCATCATCTGGCCCGCCAGGTTGCCCTCACCCTGCACGGGCAGGCGCTGAATCAGCAGGCCCGCAGCCACCTTGTCGTCGGCTGCGAGAATCAATTTGGTATCGAGCTGTTCGGACTGCAGCATGTAGTGCTCGAGCACCTCGGAGAGGTTCTCCAGTTTTTCGCGCTGGTCGCCATGCAGGGGCACGACGCCCTGATAGGGCTGCTGCCCGGGCAGCTTGTCACGCGGATCCAGCGTGATCGCGCAGCGGCCCTGATTGCCCACGTTCACCAAGGCCGACAACATGGCGTCGTCGGGCACGTCGCCCACCACCTTGGCAGTGGCACGCAGTGACAGATCGGGTTGGACCTCGGCCACTGCCACCTTCAAGGGGCCGTCACCGAAGATCTGCAGCACCAGCGCGCCGTTGAACTTGATGTTCGATTGCATCAGCGCGCCGGCGGCAGCCATCTGCCCCATCAGGCGCGCCACCGGCGGCGACCACGGGCCCGTGGCGGTGTTGGATTCGCGCCGCTGCAGGATGTCGGTCCAGGTGTCGGTCAGGCGCACGATGATGCCGCGCACCGGCAGGCCATCGAACAGGAACTTATGGAGCTCGCTCAAAGTAGGCCTTAGCCGATCTTGATCAGGCCGGTGGCAAAGCGCCGTGCGTTGGCCACATAGCTCTCGGCGCTCTGCGTGAGCTTGCGCGCGGCCTCGTCGTCGAGCGTGCGCACCACCTTGGCGGGGCTGCCGATGATCAGGCTGTTGTCCGGAAATTCCTTGCCTTCGGTCACCACGCTGCCCGCGCCCACGATGCAGTTGCGGCCGATCTTGGCACCATTGAGGATCACGGCCTGAATGCCGATCAAGGAGTTGTC
The DNA here is from genome assembly GCA_044347465.1 of Ramlibacter sp. GTDB lineage: Bacteria > Pseudomonadota > Gammaproteobacteria > Burkholderiales > Burkholderiaceae_C > Ramlibacter. The sequence goes on along the minus strand of JBIKUT010000083.1, from coordinate 3,574 downwards.
GCCGATGGTGCAGCCATGCACCATCACCTGGTGGCCCAGGGTGACGTTGTCGCCAATCGTGAGCGGCTTGCCGTGGTCAGAGTGCAGCACCGCCAGGTCCTGCACGTTGGTGTTGCGGCCGATGCGGATGGTCTCGTTGTCACCGCGCACGACGACGCCGAACCAGACGCTCGCGTTTTGCCCCAGCACCACATCGCCGATCACTTGCGCGGAGTCGGCGACCCACGCGCCTGCGGCCAGGTGGGGGGCTTTGCCATCGAGTTCGTAGAGGGCCATCGGGGGTTCCTGCGGATCAAAAGCGACCATTGTAGGGAGCGCTGCCCATGCCCCCGGACCGCACTGCCTAGAATCGCGCATGCCCGCCACGTCGACGGACACCCCCCCGCATCGGCCCGCGCTTCCTGAACTGCGCGGCCTCGCCCTGGCCGCTCTGTCCCTGGACGATCCCCAGGCCAAGGCGCAGGCGGCGCAGTCCCTGCACGCGCAAGCCGCGACCTTGCCCATCGCCGCGCGCGCGCCTGTGCCCGATCTGCCCTTGCCCGGTCGCCCGGCGCGGCCCGAGCTGGTGCACCCTGCGCGCGTCCCGCGACGCTCGCCCTTCAAGCCCGAGGGCCTGGCCGCCTTGCTGCACGCCATCGCCCACATCGAGTTCAACGCGATCAACCTCGCGCTCGATGCCGCCTGGCGCTTCGAGGGCATGCCGCGCGACTTCCATTTGGACTGGGTGCGTGTGGCCGCCGAAGAGGCCTATCACTTCGGGCTGCTGGTGCAGCTGTTGGCCGACCTGGGCCATGCCTATGGCGACTTTGCGGCCCACGACAACCTCTGGACCATGTGCACCCGCACCCAGGACGATGGGGTGGCCCGTATGGCCCTGGTGCCGCGCACGCTGGAGGCACGGGGTCTGGATGCCACACCCCAGATCCAGGAGCGACTGCGCGCGGTGGGCTCGCCCATGGCACTGCGCGCGGTGGATGTTTTGGCGATCATCCTGCGCGACGAAGTGGGCCATGTGGCGATCGGCAACCACTGGTACCGGTGGCTGTGCGCACGTGACGGCCTGGACCCGGTGGCCCACTACGCCGTGCTGGCCCAACGCCATGACGCGCCGCGCCTGCACCCGCCGTTTAACCGAGCGGCCCGCGAGCAGGCGGGCTTTAGCGACGACGAACTGGCACTGCTCCTGGCCCAGCCCCTGCACACACCGTCCTGAAGGCGCACGGCTGCGGCGCGGCTAAGCCCACCCGGCCAGCAGGGTTGAAAGCAGACGCTAGATTCGCGCAATGCCCCGCTTGTCCATGCCCCGCAGCATCCGTCGCCTCATCGCCGTCCTATCGGCCTTGGTGGCCATGGTCACCGCGATGGCGCTGGCCTATGCGCAGGGCAGCACGGGCACGGCCCCCGACATGCAGCGCGTGGGCGCCTTCGAGATCGACCGCACCGAAGTGACCGTCGGCCAGGTGCGCCGCTACGCGCAGGCCACCGGCTTCGTCTCGCAGGCCGAGCGGGCGGGCGGCGGCAACACCTTCGAAGGCGGCTGGGTGCAGCGCAAGGGGTGGACCTGGCAGGCCCCCTATGGACGCCCCGGCGGCCCGCAAGAGCCCGCCGTCCACCTCACGTTTGATGAGGCGCAGGCCTACTGCCGGTGGGCGGGCAAGCGTCTGCCCACCGATGCGGAGTGGATGGAAGCGGCCTACACCGAGCGGCGCGCCTCGCCCCCTGCGGGCTTCGTCACCGGACGAACCTACCCCTACCCCACCGGCGACTCGCCGCAGGGCGCCAACTGCGCCGAAGGCTGCGGCGATCCGCGCACCGTCCTGGCCGAGCCGCGCCAGGTCACCTCGCGCGGACGCGGCCACGCCGAGGCCGGCAGCACGCGCGCCGGCGTCAATGGCCTGCACGAGATGGCGGCCAACGCCTGGGAATGGACCGACGACGGCGCGGCTAGCACCGAGCGGCCCACGCGCGGGGGGTCCTGGTGGTACGGGCCGGCCCAGATGCACCGCGATCACCTGCAGTCCAAGCCGCGGGGCACGGCGGTCATCTACATCGGCTTTCGCTGCGCGCGCAGCGTGCCCTGAGTCGGCGGCGGGCAGTCGGGCCGGGTCTGCTACGCTCGCGCCCATTGCCCTTCGGATACCGCCCCCATGAAAACCGTCTACGTCTTCAACGGCCCCAACCTGAACCTGCTTGGCACGCGCGAGCCGCAGATCTATGGCGCGCAGACCCTGGCCGACGTCGAGGCGCTGTGCCGCAAGGCCTGCGAGCAGCATGGCTTGAAGCTGGACTTTCGGCAGTCCAACCATGAAGGCGAGTTGGTCACCTGGATCCATGAAGCAGGCCGCGCACAAGCTCAGGGCCAGGCAGTGGGCACGGTGCTCAATGCCGGCGCCTACACCCACACGAGCATCGCCTTGCATGATGCGATCAAGGGCGCAGGCGCCCTGGTGATCGAGCTGCATATCAGCAACGTGCACGCGCGCGAGGCGTTCCGCCACCACAGCTACATCTCGCCGGCCGCCAAGGCGGTGATGGCGGGCTTTGGTGTGCCCGGCTACGCGCTGGCCATCGCCGGCCTGGCGCAGGCCTGATGCCAGCGCGCGCGTAGCGCGCAGGTTCTTCTACACTCGCAGGAATGAACCAGTCGGTACATTCCGCCCAACCGGCTCGCCGCGCGCCTGCCAAGGCTCGAGCAAAGGCCAGTGCGCCGCAAGCGCGTACCCACGATGCTGAGCGCACCCGCGCCGACATCATCGAGGTGGCCACGCGCGAGTTTTCGGACAAGGGCCTGGCCGGCGCCCGCATCGACCTGATTGCCCAAGCCATGCGCACCAGCAAGCGCATGATCTATTACTACTTCGGCAGCAAGGAAGGCCTGTACATCGCGGTGCTCGAGGCCGCCTACAGCCGTATGCGCAGCATCGAGAGCGGGCTGCACCTGGAAGACCTCGCACCCGAAGATGCCCTGCGCAAGTTGGTGGGCTTCACCGTCGACTACCAGCTGGCCCACCCGGAATTCATCCGGCTGGTGATGAACGAGAACATGCATCGCGGGCAATACCTGGCCCAGAGCAAGACCATCCAACGCCTGAACGTCCCGGCCATCGAGGGCCTGCGCCAGGTGCTCGTGCGCGGACAGCAGGAAGGCGTTTTTCGCGGCGGGCTCGATCCCCTGGACCTGCACATGTCCATCAGCGCCCTGAGCGTGTTCAACGTGGCCAACCGCCACACCTTCTCCCTGATCTTCAAGTGCGACCTGCAAACGGCCGCCTCGGTGGTGGCACGCCGCGACAGCATCATCGAGATGGTCGTGCGCTTCGTTCGTAAATAGAAAGAATGCAATCGGGCTGCGCCCGCGGGTTTCCCCTGAAGTCGCAAAATTAACTGGTTCGTACATTCCTGCCAGATCCCTTCCTTTTCCTTCCTACAACCGGAGACATCCCATGAAACGCCTCTTTATCAAGTCCGCGGTCGCTGCTGCCGCTGCCTTTGCCCTGGCCGGCACTGCACTGGCCCAGGATAAGGTCATCAAGTTCGCCAACCAGAACGCCGTCGGCCACCCGATCGTGCAGGG
>JBIKUT010000082.1:0-7728 GCA_044347465.1 Ramlibacter sp. | reverse complement strand
AAGTTTTTCAGCGCCCAGGGCACCAAGCTGTCCGATGCCTGGGAGCGCGAGGTCGAGGCCATGATCGATGAGCCGCCCGCCTGGGTCGATTCGGCCAGCCTGGGCAAGGCGCGGCGCCTGGACGATGCGGCAGGTCGCTACATCGAGTTCTGCAAAAGCACCTTCGATCCGGATCTCACGCTCAAAGGCTGCAAGGTGGTGGTGGATGCGGCGCACGGGGCGGCCTATCACATCGCGCCGCGGGTGTTCGAGGAGCTGGGGGCTGAGGTGCACACCATCGGCTGTACGCCTGACGGCCTGAACATCAACCGCGAGGTGGGTGCGACCCATCCTGATGCCGTGATCCGCGCGGTACTGGAGCAGGGCGCCGACTTCGGGATTGCGCTCGATGGCGACGCCGACCGACTGCAGGTGGTGGATGCCAAGGGGCGGCTCTATAACGGCGACGAACTCCTGTACCTGATGGTGGACGACCGCTTGGCGCGTGGCGACGCGGTCGCCGGCGCGGTGGGCACCCTCATGACCAATATGGCGGTCGAACTGGCGCTCAAGCGCCGTGGCGTCGGTTTTGTGCGCGCTGCGGTGGGTGACCGCTATGTGCTCGAGGAAATGGAGCGCCATGGCTGGCTGCTGGGGGGCGAGGGCTCGGGCCATTTGCTGGCCCTGGACAAGCACACCACGGGCGATGGCCTGGTCAGTGCGCTGCAGGTGCTCAAGGCCTGCGTGCGCAGTGGCAAGACCCTGTCGCAACTGCTGGACGATGTACGTCTGTTCCCCCAGGTGCTGCTGAATGTGCGCCTGACCCCGGGTCAGGACTGGAAGTCGAATGCGCGCCTGGCGCAAGAGACCCGCGCGGTCGAGGCCGAGCTGACGGGCCAGGGCCGGCTGCTGGTACGCGCCAGCGGCACCGAGCCGCTGCTGCGGATCATGGTCGAGGCGTCGGACGCCACGCAGGCGCGCGCCTGCGCCGAGCGGCTGGTGGCGGCGGTTCAGGCGGGCTGAGGCGGTTCAGGCGGGCTGAGGCGGGCTGAGGCGCACGCGGCCTGTGACAGGCCGGTGGAGGTCCGTCACTGAACTGACTTGAATCCGACACGGCCGCGTCATCGACGTTCGGGACACTGATGGGCATCTTAAAGATGGAGGTGCCCTGTGAGAGAACTGCCTACCCCGACCTTCGCGCTGTCGCCTGTCAGTCTGCCCAGGGGGTCACTTCGATGTCCAGATCCGACGCCTCCTGCGCTGGAGCGCGGCGCCATTTCAGCGGTTTGGGCAAGCCACCAAGACGAAGTTCGGGCGGCGCAGCGACTGAGGTACGAGGTCTTCGCCGGCGAGATGGGGGCACGCCTGTCCGGTGACCTGCCCGGGCATGACATCGATCTGTTCGACGATTACTGCGAGCACCTCATCGTGATGGATACGGCTACCGGTGCCGTGGTGGGCACCTACCGCGTGCTCACGCCGGTGCAGGCTCGCCGCGTGGGCGGCTTGTACGCCGAGACGGAGTTCGACTTGACCCGCTTGCGCGCCCTGCGCAGCCGCATGGTGGAACTTGGGCGCAGCTGCGTGCACCCCGATTACCGACAAGGGAGTGTGATCCTCGCCCTGTGGGGCGCACTGTTCGAGTTCATGGCGCGTAACGACCTGGACACCATGATCGGTTGTGCCAGCATCCCCATGGTGCATGAGGGCGTGATCAGTGGCGACGTGGCGGCCAGCATTTGGCGTCAGGTGCAGCGCGATCACCTGGCCCCGATCGAGTGCCAGGTGCATCCGCGCCTGCCGCTGCCGATCGAGCGGCTCGATGACTCCCTCGATGTGGAGCCGCCAGCCCTGATCAAGGGCTACCTGCGCCTGGGTGCGAAGGTGCTCGGCGCGCCGGCCTGGGACCCGGACTTCAATACTGCCGACTTACCGATGCTGATGCGGGTCGCCGATCTTCCGGCGCGCTATCGCAAGCATTTCCTCGGGCGTTGATCATGCGTGCTGCTTTCGACGCACTCGCTCCTCAAGCGGCGGGTGCCGTCGCCGCAGCCCTGCAGCGTGATAGGGGGGACGATTCGAGCCCATCACCGTCCCGACCCTTTCGCGCCGTCTTCATCTCGGACATTCACCTGGGCTCTCCCGGCTGTCAGGCCCATGCCCTTTTGGATTTCCTGCGTGACCACAACTGCGACACCCTGTACTTAGTGGGTGACATCATCGACGGGTGGGCCTTGCGCCGGCGCTGGTTCTGGCCGCAGCCGCATAACGACGTGGTGCAAAAGATTCTGCGCAGCGCGCGCAAGGGCACGCGGGTGGTCTATGTGCCCGGCAACCACGATGAATTCGCGCGTGGCTTCACCGACCATCCCTTTGGCGGCATCGAGCTGGTGCGCGATGCCGTGCACGTAACGGCCGATGGCCGCCGCCTGTGGGTGATCCACGGCGATGACTTCGACGGCGTGGTCCAGTGCGCGCGCTGGCTGGCCTACGTGGGCGACAACTTGTACGAGATCACTCTCAAGCTCAATCGCTACCTCAATCGCATGCGCGCGCGCCTGGGCATGCCGTACTGGTCGCTCTCGGCCTATCTGAAGCACAAGGTGAAGAAGGCCTTGAATTACGTGATGGATTTCGAGGTGGCTGTCGCAAGGGAGGCCCGACGTAAAGGGTACCAAGGCGTGGTGTGCGGTCATATCCATCGCGCCGAGATGCGCGAGATCGATGGTGTGTTGTATTGCAACGATGGCGACTGGGTCGAAAGTCGCACGGCGCTGGTCGAACACCACGATGGCCGGCTCGAGCTGGTGCACTGGGAGCCAGTCGATCACGAGCCGACCCAGACGGTAGAACTGCAGCCCGAAGAAAGTGCGAAGGTGTCTGCATGAAGATCGCACTCGTGACGGACGCCTGGGCGCCGCAGGTCAACGGCGTGGTCACCACCCTGGTGGAACTGGTGGGCCACCTGCAGGTGCTGGGTCACGAGGTGCTGGTGATCGAGCCAGGCCAGTTTGAGACCCGTCCGTGCCCCGGCTATCCGGGTATTGACCTGGCCAAGTCGCCCGCCAAGGGGCTGGCACAGCGCCTGGATGCCTTCCAGCCCGACGCCATCCACCTGGCCACCGAGGGTCCTTTGGGTTGGGCGGGACGACGCTACTGCCTCAAGCGCGGTTTGGCCTTCACCACGGCCTTCCACACCCGCTTCCCCGAGATCCTGAAAGCGGCCCTGCGCGTGCCTCTGTCCTGGGGCTACGCGCTGTTTCGACATTTTCATCGGCCGTCCTCGGGCGTGATGGTGCCCACCGAGGGCGTGCTGCGCATGCTGGAGGGGCGGGGCTTCACCCATTTGCGCGCCTGGACCCATGGCGTGGATACCGAGCTGTTTCAGTTCGCCGAGCCGGCGCAGGCCAGCCGCGTATTGGGCCTGCTCAAACGCCCGGTGGCCCTTTTCGTCGGCCGCGTGTCCTATGAAAAGAACATCGATGCCTTTCTGAAGGTGGATCTGCCCGGGACCAAGGTCGTGTGCGGCGTGGGGCCGCTAGAGGCTTCCCTGCGCGCGCGCTATCCGCAGGTGCACTGGGTCGGGCTGCTGCCGCGGTCCGAATTGGCCCAGGTCTATGCGGCGGCGGACGTCTTCGTGTTCCCCAGCCGCGCCGACACCTTCGGTCTGGTGATGCTCGAGGCGATGGCCTGTGGCACGCCGGTGGCGGCCTATCCGGAAGACGGGCCGCTGGAAGTGCTGGCCAAGCGGCGCCACCCGAGCGGCCCGCGATTGGGGGGTGTCGTCCATCAGGACCTGCGCGTGGCATGCCATGAGGCCCTGCGTCTGCCTCGTCAAGAAGCCCGCGCGCGCGCCCTGGATTTCAGCTGGGAGGAGGCCACGCGCCGTTTCGTGGGTTTCCTCGTGGATTGCCGCACAGAATCTGACGGAAATAGTAAAAAAGGCACAGTCACATCACTGTCATCTCAGCCATGAACACTGGGGCGGTATATCGTCCCACGTTGTTCATATGAAGTCTCCCGCGACCCCAGCCCTCGCCGCTACGCGTACCCCTTGGCTGGATCGCGACCACAGCATTCTGGCCTTCAACGAGCGGGTGCTGGATTTGGCGCGCAGGCCCGACGTGCCGGCGCTGGAGCGGCTTCGCTACCTGTGCATCGTGTCTTCCAACCTCGACGAATTCTTCGAGGTTCGCTTTGCGCCGCACCTGATTGCGGCGCGCACGGGCGAGGGCGGCGATCTCGGTTCGCCCGCCTCGTTCGAGGCGCTGTCGCGAGAGGCCCACGCGCTGGTCGACACCCAGTACACCTTGTACAACGACGCGCTGACCCCCCTGCTGGCCCGCGCCGGAATCGAGATCCTCTCGCATGTGGACCGCAGCCCCGAACAGCGCAAGTGGGTGGCTGAGTATTTCGAGCGCCAGGTGCAGCCGCTGCTGATTCCGGTCAGCCTGGACCCGGCTCACCCTTTTCCACAGGTGGCCAACAAGTCGCTCAATTTCATCGTGCGACTGGGCGGACGTGATGCTTTCGGGCGCGAGAACGACATTGCCATCGTCAAGGTGCCTCGGGTGCTGCCTCGCGTGATCCGAATGCCAGCCCGCGTCGATGGTGGCAAGACCCGACTGGTCATGCTCTCAAGCGTGATCCGGGCCCACCTGGAAGATCTCTTTCCCGGTCGCGAGGTGCTGCAGTTTTCGCAGTTTCGCGTGACCCGCCACTCGGACCTGGCGGTGGACGAAGACGACGTTCGCAACCTGCGCACGGCACTGCGCCTGGGCTTGCAGCACCGCCAGTATGGCGAGGCGGTGCGGCTGGAGGTCTCGGCCGGCTGCTCCGACTACCTCGCGGATTTCCTGCTGCAGCAGTTTGAGCTGCCATCGCAGTCCTTGTACCGGGTCCAGGGCCCGGTCAATCTGGTGCGCCTGCAACAGGTCATCGACCTGGTCGATGCGCCCGAGTTGCTGTTTCCGTCGTATCCGGCCAGCTATCCGCGGCAGCTGGTGCCCGGGCAATCTTTCTTCGAGCGCCTGCGTCAGGGCGACGTCCTGATCCATCAGCCCTTCGAGCGCTTTGACGGCGTGATCGACTTCCTGCGCGAGGCGGTGGCCGACCCACAGGTTCTCGCGATCAAGCAGACCGTCTACCGCACCGGCTCTGACTCGGTGATGATGGACCTCCTGCGCGAGGCGGTGCAGCGGGGCAAGGAAGTGACGGTGGTGGTGGAGCTAAAGGCCCGCTTCGACGAAGAGGCCAATATCAACTGGGCCGAGAAGCTCGAATCCATCGGCGCGCAGGTGGTCTATGGCGTGGTGGGCCTGAAGACGCATGCCAAGATGCTGCTGGTCACCCGGCGCGAAGGCCGCCATCTGGTGCGCTACGCCCATTTGTCCACCGGCAACTACAACCCGCGCACCGCGCGCCTGTACACCGACCTGAGCTATCTCACGGCCGACGCGCAGCTCACGGCCGACGTAGACCATGTCTTCAACCACCTGGCTAGTCAGGTGCGCTTGCCGCGTCTGTCGCGGGTGCTGATCGCCCCGTTTCAGTTGCACCGGCGGATGATGGACAAGATCGAGCGGCTGGCCCAGGCGGCCGCCCAAGGTATCAAGACCCGCATCGTGCTGAAGATGAACGCCCTGACCGACCAGCCCCTGATGGAAGCCCTGGTGCGGGCCGGGCGCAGCGGCGTGTCGATTGATCTGGTGGTGCGTGGCGCCTGCATGCTGCCGGCCCAGGTGCCGGGCTACACCGACAACATTCGGGTGCGCTCCGTGATCGGGCGCTTCCTGGAGCATTCGCGGGTGTTTTACTTCCGCGCAGGCGACGAAGAAGAACTGTTCCTCTCCAGCGCCGATTGGATGAACCGCAACATGCTGCGGCGGGTCGAGCTGGCCTGGCCAGTGCTCGATCCCGAGTTGCGCCAGCGCATCATCGATGAATGTCTGGTGGCTTACCTGCACGACGCGCGCGACGCGTGGGACCTGCAATCGGACGGGCGCTACCAGCGCGTGCCGGGTGCGGGTGATCGCAGCAGCCCGGGCGCACAAGTGGCCTTGATGGCCCGTTACCGCGTGGCGCCGGCGGCGGCCCCGCGCAAAGGGAGACGCTGATGGACCTGATTTTGTGGCGCCACGCGCAGGCGCACGAAGTGGCACCGGGCGGTGACGATCTGGCCCGCCTGCTCACGCCACAGGGCGAGCGTGATGCACTGAAGATGGGGGAGTGGCTCGATCGCAGACTGCCTCGGGATGCCCGCGTGCTGGTCTCGCCCGCTTGGCGCTGCGTGCAGACGGCCCTGGCACTGGGCCGCGAGTACGAAAGCGTGCCCGCGCTGCGGCCCGGGTGCTCGGTGGATGAATTGTTGGCGCTGGCGCGCTGGCCGTCTGCGCGCAAGCCCGTGCTGGTGGTCGGGCACCAGCCTGTCTTGGGTCAGGTGCTGGCCCAGGTGCTGAAGATGGACAGCGCCAGTTGCTCGGTGCGCAAGGGCGCTGCGTGGTGGGTACGCGGCCGCCAGCGGGACGGGCGCTTGCAGGCCGTGGTGTTCGGCGTGCAGACGCCCGACCTGGTGACCGGCCGGTAGCCAGGCCTCAGCTCTTGGCCGGGCGGCCGGTCTTGATGGCCGGCACGGCCTTGAGGGCGGCCAGGAAGGCCGGATCGCCCAGGGCCTCGAGCGCCATCAGGCCGGCGCGCAACAACTCGCTTTTCTTGGCTGGGCGACCGGCCTGAGTGGCGCGTGTCTTGAGCCGGTCGATCGCACCGTATTCGGCCTTCGGGATGGTGAAGCTGTCGCGAACCAGTTTGGGCTTGCGCGGCTTGTCAGTCTTGACCGCAGCGCTGGGGGCCGGGGCGGCGGCCTTCGCCGAAGGGCGGCCTGCGCGGGCTGGCGACGCCGGAGCGGCCTTGGCCCGGGGACGAGCCGGGGCTTTGGCCGGCGCGGCCTTTTTCACGGCGGATTTGCGGGGCGCAGCTTTGCGGCCGGCAGCACGGGTGGATGGGGCGGGGGAGGGGGTCATCTGCGTACTCCTGTAACGGTATAAACAGTTTATGCCGTTTTTGGATTGGCTCTGTGACTCACTCCTCCAACCGGAACTCCTGAGGCGTCTTTTGCCAGGCGGTCACTTCCTCCCGCAGCAAGTGGGCCGACTGCGGCCATTCCGGGGCCCAGCCTGCGGGCAGGCGCAGCACGAGTGCGTTGCTGCGCCGCGTCAAACGCAGTCCGTCCAGCTGTGGGTCGCGGCGAGCGTGGCACAGGATCACGGCCAGGCGCAGTGCCAGCAGCTGCTGCACGAAGACTTCATCCTCGAAGTCAATGTCCAGCTTGCGCAGTTTGCCCCGGTGACCCAGCACGAGCAGCCCGAGGCGGTGCAGCTCGGGCTGCGAGAAGCCGGGGGCATCGACATGCTCGAGGATGTAGGCGCCGTGTTTGTGATGGTCGCTGTGGGAGATCTGGCAACCGATCTCGTGCAAGCGGGCCGCCCAGGTGAGCTTGTTCAGAGCGCGGGCCTCGCGCTGGCTGTCCCCACGCAGCTGACGCAGCAGCGCGCTGCCGACCTCGCCCACGCGCTGGCCCTGGCCCGGGTCCACGCCAAAGCGCGTCGCGAGGCTGGCCACCGTGGCGGCTCGCAGGTCGGCGTGCCCGTCGTCTCGCTCGACCAGATCATGCAGGACGCCGTGGCGCAAGGCGCCCTGCGCAGGCAGCATCGCCTCGATCTGCAGCAGGTCAAAGACCGCCAGCAAGACCGC
>JBIKUT010000081.1:0-7738 GCA_044347465.1 Ramlibacter sp. | reverse complement strand
AGCAGGAGGGTTAGCAGGGCGTACCCCAGGCGGGCGTGCCAGTCGATCCAGCTGCCCGGGGCGTAGGCCGTGGCGAACAGGCCGATCACGCAGGCCAGGAGCAGCCAGTGAAAGAGGCGGGTGGGCAGGTCCCAGACGCGTACCGAAGCGGAATGCTGGGGCGTGGGAGACGGAATGTGCGAAGGGGTCACGCTTCTGATACAAAGGTTGGTCGTTCCCTTCATTGTTCCCCAAACCCAGGACCTTGCACCCATGAAAATCTTTGTCTCTCTGGCGCTTGCCGCCGTTGTCGGTGTCGCCGCCATGCCGGCTTCGGCCCAATTCGCCAAACCCGAAGATGCGGTCAAGTACCGTCAAAGCGCGCTCGCCGTCATGGGCGCGCATTTTTCGCGCATCGGCGCCATGGTCAACGGGCGCGTGCCTTTTGACGGCAAGGCCGCCCAAGAGAACGCCCAGGTGGTGAATGACGTGGCCCGCCTGCCCTGGGCCGGCTTCGGTCCGGGCACGGACAAGCTCTCCGCCAAGGCCAAGCCCGAGATCTGGACCGAACAGGCCAAGTTCAAGGACCACTCCGACAAGATGGTGGCCGAGACCGCCAAGCTGCTGGCAGCCGCCAAGACCCAGAACCTGGACAACCTCAAGGCCGCCTTTGGCCCGACGGCGGCCAGCTGCAAGGCCTGCCACGACGCTTTCCGCAATAACTGATCGACATACGCCCCCTCCGCAGGCGCCGGCGGTGGGGGCTCGGGGGCGTTCTTGGTGGCGCGTCCACCATTTCGGCGCAGCAAGTCATCGTCCTGCCCACCGGCTGGCGCATGTATCCCTCGGTGTGCAGGGAAGCGCGACGAGGCGACTTGACAGAATTAACCTACTTGGTACTATAACCAAGTAGGTTAATTCATGGAAAAGCGAACGCCCCATTGCAAGCTCACAGCCGTGAAGGCCTTGGTGGAAGCGAACAAGGTCCGCGCCACGGCCTCGGCATTCGCTGGCGCTCGCTCCTTGGGGATCGATGACTTAGATGGCATCTGTGCTGTCCTGCTGGCTTTGGAGCCTCGCCATTTCTACAAGTCGATGACCACCCACGCGGATCACCGGATTTGGCAGGACGTCTACCACGCCTCGACGCAGGCGGGGGATGATGTCTACATCAAGCTGACCGTGATTGAAGATGTGCTGATCGTTTCATTTAAGGAGTTATGAAATGAAATGTCCTTGCTGCGGCGCCGCGAAATTGATTCGCGAGACCCGCGACATACCCTATAGCTACAAGGGTGAGACGACCACCATCCGCGCTGTCACAGGCGACTTTTGCCCCGCCTGCGACGAAGTACTTCTTGACCGTGAACAAGGTGACCGCTACAGCGACTGTGTGGGCTCCTTCCAGCGACAGGTCAACGCCGCTTATGTGGACCCTACCTTCATTGCCAAGGTGCGCAAGAAACTGGACCTGGACCAACGCCAAGCTGCGGAAATCTTTGGCGGTGGCATCAATGCGTTCTCGCGCTACGAAAACGGCAAGACCAAGCCGCCGCTGTCGCTGGTCAAGCTACTCAAGGTGCTGGATCGACATCCCGAGTTACTGTCTGAGGTTCGAGCGAACTAGACCGCGGGACCAGAGGGCGCCGTAAGTCTCATCTCGGGCTAAGGCGCAGGGAGAGGCACTCGATGCACCTCGCTCAGGCCGGCGCAGCCAGCAGCTTCTCGATCAGCTGGTGAAGCTCGGTGAAGTCCGGCGCACCCACATAGCGCTTCACGATCTCGCCGCGCTTGTCCACGATGAAGGTGGTGGGCGTGAGCTGCACATCGCCCCAGGCCTTGGCCACCGCCCCCGTGTTGTCAATCGCCACGCCAAAGGGCAGCTTGCGCGATTGCGCGAAGTTCACCACATAGGCCGGGGGGTCGTAACTCATGGCCACCGCCAGCGTCTGGTAGCCGCGCGCCTGGTACTTCTCGTGGGTGGCCATGATCTGAGGCATTTCCGCGACGCAGCTCACGCAGCTGGTGGCCCAGAAGTTCACCAGCGTCACTTTGCCTTTGAGATCGGCGGTGGTGCGGGTGCTGCCATCGAGCAGCACGAAGGTGGAGGGCGGCGCGGCGCTGCGGCCCGTGCCGAGGTAGACGGCGGCGGCGATGGCCGCGAGTGCGACGGCGGCGAGTAGGGTCCAGAGGCGGCGGGTCATGCGATGACTCCATCTCGTGTGAGTGCATCGATCTGGCCGGCGTCGAGTCCCAGCAGGTCGGTCAGCACTTCGCGCGTGTGCTGCCCCAGCAGCGGCGGCGGCAGGTCCTTGCGCACTGGCGTGGCACTGAGCTTGGCGGGGTTGGCCACCAGACGCAGGCCGGGGCGCAGCGGATGGTCCCATTCGTCCACCATCGCGCGCGCTTGCACCTGCGGGTCGGCGAACACCTCGGCCAAGTTATTGATGGCGCCGCACGGCACTTTGGCGGCCTCTAACGCCCCGAGCCACTGGGGCTTGGTGCGGGTCTTCATCACCGCTTCGAGCATCGGCACCAGCACCGCGCGGTGTCGCACGCGATCCTGGTTGCGCGCAAAGCGCGGGTCGGTGGCCAGCTCGGGGTGGCCCGCCACGTCGCAGAACTTGGCGAATTGACCGTCGTTGCCCACGGCCAGGATGATGTGGTCGGCGCTGCCATCGCTCGCGGGGGCGACCTCGAACACCTGATAAGGCACGATGTTCTGGTGGGCGTTGCCGGCGCGCCCTGGCACCTTACCGCTCACGAGGTAGTTGGCCCCCAGGTTGGCGAGCATGGCCACCTGCGTGTCGAGCAAGGCCATGTCGACATGCTGTCCCTGCCCGGTGCGCTCGGCATGACGCAGGGCCGCCAGGATGGCGGTCGTGGCATACAGGCCCGTGAACAAATCCGCCACGGCCACGCCCACCTTCTGCGGGCCGCCTCCGAGATCGTCACGCTCGCCGGTGATGCTCATGAGACCGCCCATGCCCTGCACCGCGTAGTCGTAGCCGGCGCGATCGCGGTAGGGGCCAGTCTGGCCAAAGCCGGTGATGCTGCAATACACCAGCCGCGGGTTGATCGCGCGCAGCGCCTCAAAGTCCAGGCCATAGCGCTTCATGTCGCCGACCTTGAAGTTCTCGACGAAGACATCGCAGTGGGCCACCAGCGCGCGCACCAGGGCCTGGCCCGCAGGTTGCGCGATGTCGCAGGTGACCGAGCGTTTGTTGCGGTTGGTGCCCAGGTAGTAGGCGGCTTCGGCGCTCTCGCGGCCATCGGGCTGCGCCAGGAAGGGCGGGCCCCAGCTGCGGGTGTCGTCGCCGCTGCCCGGACGCTCGATCTTGATCACGTCGGCGCCCAGGTCGGCCAGGGTCTGGGTGCACCAGGGGCCGGCCAGGACGCGCGAGAGGTCCAGGATACGGATGCCGTCGAGGGAATTCATCGCCGAATTGTCGGTCAATCCTGCTTCCATAATCGCGGGATGGTTCTTTCTCGACGCGACGCGGTGGTGGTCTTCCTCACTTTTGCGTTTGCTTATTTCATCTCGGCGCTGCTGCGCGCCGTCACCGCCACCCTGGCACCCACCCTGACCCAGGAGTTCGCGCTGCATGCGCGTGACCTGGGCTTGCTGGCAGGCGGATTTTTCGCCGGCTTTGCCCTGACCCAGTTACCCCTGGGAAGCTGGCTCGATCGGCATGGCCCGCGGACGGTGATCCTGGGCTTTCTGGTCCTGGCGGCGGTGGGCTGTGCGGCCTTTGCGCTGGCCGAGGGCTTTTCCAGCCTGTTGCTCGCCCGCGTCTTGTGCGGCATGGGCGTGAGCGCCAGCCTGATGGCGCCTCTCACAGGCTATCGGCGCTGGATGTCGCCGCCGATGCAGCTGCGCGCCAATTCCTGGATGCTGATGACGGGGTCCATGGGCATGGTGGCCTCGACCCTGCCCGTGCAATGGCTGGTGCCGCAGTTCGGGTGGCGGCCGCTGTTTCTGGGTCTGGCGGTCCTGATCGTGGTGTCCATGGCGCTGATTGCCTGGAAGGTGCCAGCCTGGTCGCCGGCCCCCGCTGCTGCGCCGGGGGCTCCCCAGGGGAGCTACCGTGAGGTCTGGCGCAATGCCTGCTTCCAGCGTCTGTGGCCGCTGGGGTTTTTCTCTTACGGCGGGCTGCTCGCGATGCAGACCCTGTGGGCCGGGCCCTGGATGGTGCGGGTGGCGGGCTACACGCCCGAGCAGGCCGCCGCCGGCCTGTTCACCCTCAACCTGGCCATGCTCCTGACCTTCTGGGCCTGGGGCCTGCTGACCCCCCGCCTGGCGGCCCGGGGCTGGCCGGCCGAGCGGCTGATTGCCTGGGGCCACCCCTTGAGCCTGGTGGCCATGGCCTGGCTGATTTTCGCGGGGGGGGACGCGGGGGCCTGGAGCTGGACGCTGTTTTGTATCAGTTGCACCTTCATGTCCCTGGCCCAGCCCGCGGTGGGCATGGCCTTCCCGTCGGCGCTGGCGGGCCGGGCCCTGTCGGCCTACAACCTGGTGATCTTCGCGGGCGTGTTCGTCGTGCAGTGGGGGATTGGTCTGCTGATTGACGGCTTCCAGGCCCTGGGCCTGGCCGAGCCGGCGAGCTTTCGCGCCGCCCTGACCGTCTTTCTCATCACCAGCGTGGGCGCCTGGGCGTACTTCATCTGGGCCAGACGGGATAATCCCGCTACATGAATGCGATCCTGATCATCTGCCACGCACCTCTGGCTCACGCGCTGCGCCAGTGCGCGCTGCATGTGTTCCCCGATTGCGGCGCCAGCGTCAGCGCCATCGACGTGCAGCCTAATCTGTCGCCCGAGGAGACCCTGGCCACCGCGCGCATCGCCCTGGCGCAAGCGGCCGATGCGCCGCAGGTCAAGGGCGTTCTGGTGCTGACCGATATCTTTGGCGCCACCCCGAGCAACGTGGCACAAAAGCTGGTCGACGGCGTGTCCTCGCGCCTGGTGACCGGCGTCAACCTCCCCATGCTGCTTCGCAGCGTCAGCTACCGCCACGAGCCCTTAGACGCCCTGGTGGCCCGCGCGGTCACCGGCGGCACCCAAGGGGTGATGCAGGTGGCCCTGACCGCGCCCCAGAACCAGTCCCGACCCCGCCATGATCCAAATCACAACGACCATCAGCAATAAGCTGGGCCTGCACGCGCGCGCCTCCGCCAAGCTCACCAAGTTGGCGGGCTCTTTCCCCTGCGAGGTCTGGCTTGCCAAGGGCGAGCGGCGCGTCAATGCCAAGAGCATCATGGGCGTGATGATGCTGGCCGCGGGCCTGGGCAGCGAGGTGGTGCTGCAGGCCCAGGGCGAGCGCGAGCAAGAGGCCGTCGACGCCCTGCTGGCCCTCATACAAGACAAGTTTGGCGAGGGCGAATGAGCCCGTTGACGACATGACTTTCGCGATACACGGTCTTCCCGTCGCACGGGGCATTGCCATCGGCCGCGCCGTGCTCATGGCCGGTCGTGTCGATGTGGCCCACTACTTCATCACGCCCGATCAGATCGACGCCGAGATCGCGCGCGTGCGTGCAGGCCGTGACGCGGTGGTCGACGAGATCCATCGCCTGCAGCACACCATCACTGGCATGGGCCCCAAGGAGGCGCCCCACGAGCTGTCGGCCCTGCTCGATGTGCACCTGATGCTGCTGCAGGATCAGGACCTGATCGCGGGCGTCAAGCACTGGATCAGCGAGCGCCTCTACAACGCCGAGTGGGCGCTGACCACGCAGCTCGAAGGCCTGTCTCGCCAGTTCGACGAGATGGAGGACGAGTACCTGCGTGAGCGCAAGGCCGATCTCGAGCAGGTGGTCGAACGGATTCTTCGCTACATGAAGGGCGTGGCCACGCCCGTCGCGCCGCCGGTGGCGCGGCGGCCTGCCGGCCGCCAGCAGGATCTGGCGCTGGAAGGGACGGTCGATGTCCCGCTGGTGTTGATCGCGCACGATCTGTCGCCGGCCGACATGCTGCAGTTCAAGCAAAGCGTGTTCGCTGGCTTCGTCACCGATGTGGGTGGCAAGACCTCGCACACCGCCATCGTGGCGCGCAGCATGGACATCCCGGCGGTGGTGGGCGCGCGCAGCGCCAGCCAGTTGGTGCGGCAGGACGACTGGGTGATCATCGACGGTGATGCCGGCGTGATGATCGTCGACCCCTCGCCCATCATCCTGGCGGAATACCAGTTCAAGCAGCGCCAGGCTGAACTCGAGCGCGGGCGTCTGGGGCGGTTGCGGCACACGCCAGCCGTCACGCTCGATGGCGAGCGCATCGAGTTGCTGGCCAATATCGAGCTGCCCGACGACGCGGCCGCCGCACTGGCCGCGGGTGCGGTGGGCGTGGGCCTGTTTCGCAGCGAGTTCCTGTTCATGGGTCGTCAGGGCAATTTGCCGGACGAAGAGGAGCAGTACCAGGCCTATCGACGCGCGGTCGAGGGCATGCAGGGCTTGCCGGTCACCATCCGCACCATCGACGTCGGCGCCGACAAGCCGCTGGATGATTCACGCCGCGACGATGCGCACCTGAATCCCGCGCTGGGGCTGCGTGCGATCCGCTGGAGCCTGGCCGATCCCGAGATGTTCCTCACGCAGCTGCGCGCCATCCTGCGCGCGGCGGCGCATGGCAAGGTGAACATGCTCATTCCCATGCTGGCGCATGTGAGTGAGATCCGTCACACGCTGTCGTTGATCGATTTCGCTCGCGCCGAACTGGACAACCGTGGACAGGCGTATGGGCCGATCGACATCGGCGCGATGATCGAGATTCCGGCCGCGGCCATCATGGCGCGCACCTTCCTTCAGTACTTCGATTTCTTATCGGTGGGCACCAACGATCTGATTCAGTACACGCTGGCCATCGACCGCGCCGACGAATCAGTGGCCCACCTTTATGACCCCGCTCACCCCGCCGTGCTGCGTCTGCTGGCGGACACCATCGCCGCCTGCCGCGCGCAGGGCAAGCCGGTGAGTGTGTGTGGCGAAATGGCGGGCGATGTGGACTTCACCCGATTGCTCCTGGGCATGGGGCTGCGCAGTTTCTCGATGCACCCGGCGCAGTTGCTGGCCGTCAAGCAGGAAGTGCTGCATGCCGACACCGCCCGCCTGACCCCCTGGGCGCAGGAGGTGATCGCCTCGGACGAGCCGGCCAAGTTGCTCGCCTGAGGCGCTGCCCGCGCCTATGAAAATTGTTTCTGAGACCGCTGTATGAAGATCGTTGAAATCCGCGAAAAGACTGTTCCGATTAGCTCGTCGATCCGCAATGCCTATATCGACTTCAGCAAAATGAATTTAAGCCTCGTGGCCGTCGTCACCGACGTGATCCGCAATGGCAAGCCGGTGATCGGCTACGGCTTTAACTCCAACGGCCGCTACGGTCAGGGCACCCTGATGCGCGAGCGCTTCATCCCGCGCATCCTGGAGACCGACCCCGCGTCCCTGGTCGACGACAGCGGAAAGAACCTGGACCCGCACAAGGTCTGGGCTGCGATGTACACCAACGAGAAGCCCGGTGGCCATGGCGAGCGTTCGGTGGCGATCGGCACCATCGACATGGCGGTGTGGGATGCGGTGGCCAAGATCGCAGACCAGCCGCTGTTTCAGCTTCTGGCCGATCGTTATGGAAACGGTCAGCCCAATCGGAAAGTGTTTGTCTACGCCGCCGGCGGCTACTACTACCCGGGCAAGGACGACCGCAAGCTGCAAGACGAGATGCGCAGCTACATCGACCGCGGCTACTCGGTGGTGAAGATGAAGATCGG